>NZ_JASJDK010000055.1 GCF_030065675.1 Mastigocoleus sp. MO_188.B34
CGTACCGTAGGTATTGCGCACAGTAATGAGTAATGTTAGCGCAGCGGGGCGCGTAGCTAGCGTTAGCGTACCGTAGGTATTGCGCACAGTAATGAGTAAATTTTTGCTTCTGACTCCTGCTGGTCTGTCAAGATGCGGTCTGTTCTGACTTCTGACTTCTGACTTCTGACTTTTAACTTTTGACTTTCGACTCCTGAATTCTGACTTTTTTTTGACTTTTGACTTTTGACTCTTGACTTCTGACTTCTGACTTCTGACTTCTGATTCCTGACTTCTGACTTCTGTACAGACGCGACATGTCACGTCTCTACGACTCCTGACTCCTGATTCCTGACTTCTAAATTAAGCTTCCAAATTCGCTTGTTCCAATAACCAAGGATCTACAGGTTGTCCATCCTTGCGTTTCAAGTCAATTTCGATTGCAATTATTTTCCCCGAACCTGGAGGTGCAGGTTTTTTATGGAAAGTAATTTCATAATCATGGGGATTTTGACCTTTTTCTTTTAACCAATCTTGCACTTTTGTTGTTGCAAAGAAAGATTGTCCTTGGTCAAACATTTGGGTAATTTGCATTTGCAATGAGTAAGGATTTAAGCGACCCATTTTTCACCTTCTTTGTAAAGTAATTTATAGTTAGCTGGTTTTCTAGTTTTAATTTACTATAATTATTTTTGTACGGCAGGGAGTGCCGGAATTAACGCTTGAGGAGCTAGTTGAAAGACTAGGATAACACAGATTCCGGATATGTTCTGTGTGCCCAAGAAACTTAAACTTTTGTTTAATGTACTCCACAATTTTATATGTGAAAAAAGGCAGACATTTTGTCTGCCTTCACAATTATTTACGCACCATAATTCGCATCATAGTTATTTACATAAAAGAATAGAGAATAGGTTATACAAGAATATCTAGATAATTTTCATACCCACAGATTACGAATTCCGATATAAATTATCTTTGGGTAAACTTTGGTAAACCTCTTAATTCCTTAAGGAATATTTTGTCGTAACCATTAACATTCAATTAATCTAAGGTTTCATACCCTGATTGCAATTGATAACCAAGCTTGGTATTTTGCAGAACTATAGAATTTGTATAAGTCCAACAAAGGTTCACCTATTATAAAGAACACTATGGACAAATATCAGGGTGACATACAAGAATCCAAGAGTTTACTTCTTGACTTTTATTTGTTCGTATGAAAATAAACTTATATGGGTAATTACTTGTCAACCATCATTAACAACTGAATAAATAGTATTGAGTCAAACAAAATAAATGTTGTCTCAAAAAAAAGTCACAAATAATACTCTACTTTTTTTCTGTTAATCTCAATGTTCAGAAATATACAAGGTTTAGCTTTTACTGTATTTCAGTATCTGAATAGACATATCTATCTGAGAATATTCAAACTGAGAATATTCAAACTGAGAATATTCAAAACATTTCGCAGTCTGAAAAAACTGTCTGCTATTACCACCTTGGTAGCAGTGATGATATTCGCTGGACATTCTGTTTCCGCGCAAATGTCCTCTATTAGACCACTTGGTGAGATAAGAATTCCCCAACCAGACAATATCGATAAGTTTATTAAAGATAAAACAGCTGCTATCGCTTTAGGGAAATCTCTATTTTGGGATATGCAACTTGGTAGCGATGGAATTCAATCCTGTGCTAGTTGTCATTTCCATGCTGGGGCTGACAATAGGTCGAAAAACCAAATCAATCCAGGTTCTAGTAATAGTTTTGATATTGCATCTGCACCAAATTATCAGTTAAAGTCATCGGATTTTCCATTTCATAAGCTAGAGGATCCAGATGATATTTCTTCTAAAGTGATATCTGATGTCAATGATGCTGTTGGTTCTCAAGGAGTGTTTCGAGCAAGATTTATTGATGTCGAACCTGGTAGCGATAAGGATAAAACTACTCCCATAAGAGATGAGGTGTTTAATGTTAATGGTGTGAATGTACGCAGGGTAACTGCTCGTAATACCCCAACTACTATAAATTCAGTTTTCAATTTTCGTAATTTTTGGGATGGAAGAGCACAAAATATTTTCAATGGTGTGAATCCTTTTGGCTTAAGAGACAATAATGCTTTCGTTTTGAAAGCTCAAAATAGAAGACGACTTCAAGATGTTCGAGTTCGGATCAATAACTCTTCCTTAGCTTCCCAAGCTGTGGGACCACCAGAAAGTTCTTTTGAACTTAGTGCGGAAGTCGAACCTATTATTTCACCATCTACTGTGGAATTATCTGATTCAGAGGATCGAATTGAAGTACGTGATAGTCGAGGTCGCACTATCAATAGTGGTTCTGCAACGGAAGGAGTAGAAGTAGCACCAGATGTTAACCAACAAAGAGGTTCTCGAAGACCTAGACCACAAAGACCTCCCCGAAGACCCAGACGAAGATTTAGAAGCGTGGGGAGAAAACTAGGTAAGAAAATGCTTGCTGTTAATCCTCTTAATAAACAAGTCGTTGCTAGTGATGACAGTGTATTAGGCAGCTTCAGTAATTTTCCTCAGCCCGGTATTAACAAGTCCTACAAGGGAATGATTGAACAAGCTTTTCAACGACAATGGTGGGACTCGAATATTATTGTCCGGGTCGATCCAAAAACTGGAAGGCGGAGATTTAGACGTAATCCGAGAAATAGACCGCTCTCAACTAATGAATTTACCCTTGCAGAATATAATTTTGCTTTATTTTTTGGGTTAGCGGTGCAAGAATATGAATCAACCTTAGTTTCTGACCAAACACCCTTCGATGAATTTCTCGGTGGTGAAAACAGTGCTTTAACTCCAGAGCAACAAGAAGGCTGGGAAATTTTCCAAACCAAGGGATTTTGTATTGGTTGTCATGTTGGTTCGGAGTTGACTGCAGCTTCAAATAGCAATGTTGCTAACCAGCAGCGCATTACACGCATATTTCCTGGTGCTCCGGTGGGAGATACTGGCTTTTTTAATATTGGGGTTAGACCAGTTGCAGAAGACCTTGGAGTTGGAGGTAAAGACCAATTTGACAATCCCCTTTCAGAAGCAAGACTTGCTTTACAGGGTACGTTTAAACGACTTTTGGGTGAAGAACCATCAATTATCCCCGAAAATGAAGGAGATATCATCGCAGATGGAGCTTTTAAAACTTCTGGACTCCGTAACGTGGAACTGACTGCTCCTTACTTTCATAATGGTGGTCAGTTGACTTTGGAACAGGTAATTGAATTTTATAATCGGGGTGGAGACTTTGGAAGAAATCTTCCTCCACTTAATCTTTCTGCAGAAGAAAAAAAATCACTAGTTGCTTTTCTTAAAGGTTTGACTGATGAGCGAGTTCGCGACCAAAAAGCACCTTTTGACCATCCACAGTTATTTCTTCCTAACGGACATCCAAATGACGAGCAAAATGTGATTGCAGATCCAGATATTCAAGGAGACGACGGAACTAAGCAAGGGAAAGATAACCTTCTGGAAATACCTGCTGTTGGTAGTGGTGGTAAACCTTTACCGAACTTTTTAGAAGGTTAATTTTTTATTGGTAATTGGTAATTGGTAACTGGTAATTGGTAATTGGTAATTGGTAATTGGTAATTGATAATTGGTAATTGATTTTCCCATTAGCTATTACCCATTACCAATTGTCAAAATTACTTTTCTCCCCAGTCAGACGCAACTTCCAAAGCTGCTGCTACTACCCGATAATTTTCATCTTGTTGCAGTTTGGCAATTAAACCCCTAGCTTGCAAGTCCTGAGAATGTTGCAGTGCATAAGCCACTTTCCAGCGCGATCGCCAGTTTTCATCCCCTGCAAGTTGGGTCAATAAATCTAAGGCTCGATCTTTTACAGATGATTTTAGCAGTTGACCCAAAGCAGAAATACCTGTTTGTTTAACTGTTTCTGTTTCATCTTGGAGTGCAAGTGTTGCGACTGATAATAATATCTCATAGCAATCGGTTTCTACAAGCAGAGAAATAACTGTTTGACGAACTAACCAGTTGTCAGAAACCTCAAATAATTTTTGTAAGATTGGAATTGCGCGATCGCCAAATTCAAAAACAGAATTAGCAGCTTCCGCCAAAACATTGGGGTCTTGCTCTTGCTCTATAATCTGTTTGAGTGTTTGAAACGAAGCTTCGGTGGTATAATTACCAAAACCCATTACAGCCAGACGGCGCAAGCCAAAATCTTTTTCTGAAACTAACCTTTGCAAAACTGGAACAGCAATCTCTGCAGGAAACTCTGCTAATTCATCCAAAGCTTCTTTGCGTTGGTTAAGCGTTTCTGCACGCAGGTTAATCTCAATTTGCTCAATGGGATCTTGGTTCATTTTGCTAGCTAACTTCGGAGTATAATAAGAGCGATTTCATGGTCGTCTAATTACCCAATATAGAGCTACCTCTATCAAAGTTCATCCCTTATAAAATGGGAATAGTCAGAGACAAGGTAAGTGAGAACGAAAGAGAATTATGGGTAAATTAGAGAACACACCTTCGATCTCAAGCTCTAAAAATTAACATAGCAGAGAACGGGGATTGGGGATTAGGGATTGGCGATTGGGTAATGAGTAATGAGTAATGAGTAATGAGTAATGAGTAATGAGTAATGAGTAATGAGTAATGGGTTATTTGTAACTTTTTACTGTTACTCCTGAATCCTGTACAGACGTAGCAGAGCCTACGGCGTCGGCGTTCACCGTAGGTGCGGTTCAGCCTCTGCTACGTCTTTACCACTTTTGAATTTTGAATTTTGACTTCTACCCAAACCCTCCTCCCCCTGGAGTTTCAATAATAAAAATATCTCCTGCTTCCATTTCGACTGTAGCTGTGGGGTCTAAGTTTTCTTGTTTTCCATTTTGACGCTGGATGCTGTTGTGTCCTATAAGTCCCGGTTCTCCACCGTTTAAGCCAAAGGGAGGGGTGTTTCGATGTCCGGAAAGAATGTTTGCTGTCATGGGTTCGAGGAATTTAATGCGGCGAATAACCCCATTACCACCGGAATGCTTTCCTTTTCCACCGCTATTTGGACGCAAACTAAAGTTTTCTAAAAGTACGGGATATCTAGTTTCTAAAACTTCTGGGTCGGTTAAACGCGAATTCGTCATGTGGGTTTGGACTGCATCTGTACCGTCAAAGTCTGCACCCGCACCGGAACCACCACAGATTGTTTCGTAATACTGGTATTTTTCATTCCCAAAGGTAAAATTATTCATTGTTCCTTGGGATGCAGCCATAATTCCCAAAGCACCGTATAAAGCATCGACAATTACTTGTGAGGTTTCGACGTTACCTGCGACTACTGCTGCTGGGTAGGTTGGATTAAGCATACAACCTTCGGGAATGATAATTTCTAAAGGTTTCAAACATCCGGCATTGAGGGGAATATTATCATTTACTAGGGTACGAAAGACATATAATACTGCTGCTTGGGTTACTGCTTTGGGGGCATTAAAGTTACTATTTAGTTGTTCTGATGTACCTGTAAAATCAATTTTGACGCTACGATTTTCTTTATTGATTGTGACTTTAACTTGAATCGTGGCTCCATTATCCATTTCGTAGCTAAATGAGCCATCTTTTAAAACATCAATTGCTTTTCTTACTGCTGATTCGGCATTATCTTGCACAAATGTCATGTAAGCTTGGACTGTTTCAAGTCCATATTGTGCAACCATTTTATGGAGTTCTTGAACTCCCCTTTCATTAGCGGCGATTTGGGCTTTAAAATCGGCTATATTTTGGTTGGTGTTACGAGCGGGATATTTATGATTTAAGAGTTTTTCTTTAACTAAAATTTCTCGAAAATTACCTCCTTCAACTAGGAGAAAATTATCAAATAAAATTCCTTCTTCTTCTACTGTGGTACTGTGGGGAGGCATGGAACCGGGAGTTATTCCGCCAATGTCTGCTTGGTGTCCGCGAGAGGCAACATAAAATATGGGTAACGGATGGGTTATGTCCAATTGATGATTAGTGTTTAACGGATGGTTTGTTGGTTTTTCCTTTAATGTTTTTGAGTTTGGGAATACGGGGGTAATTACTGTGACGTCGGGAAGATGTGTTCCTCCGTTGTAGGGGTTGTTGGATAAATATACGTTTCCTGGCTTGATGCTGTCACCTTTATCTTGAATTAAGCTGCGGACGCTTTCGCTCATTGAGCCTAGGTGTACGGGAATATGGGGGGCGTTTGCTACTAATAAACCGGAAGTGTCGAAGATAGCACAGGAGAAATCGAGGCGTTCTTTTATATTTACTGATGCTGCTGTGTTTTGCAGCACGATTCCCATTTGTTCGGCGATGAATTGATAGAGATTTTTGAATATTTCTAGGCGAACGGGGTCGGGTTTTGATGTTGTTTTCATGGTTGATTTTTGATGTTTCTACATAGAACAGCAGATATTTAGAAAACGTAGAGGGAATTTTTAAATCTATATCGCCGGAGACATCGCTTTGTGATTGACCTTAAAAGGTAAGAGATTCATCTTTCAAATCGCTAACAAACATATGTCCGGGACTATGGGTAATTGCTAGTTCTGGCTTTGCTTGAAGGATTGCAGTTTGAGTCGTTACACCACAAGCCCAAAAAACAGGAACCTCACCATCATTAATTGTGACAGGATCGCCATGATCGGGTTTTGCTAAATCTTCAATCCCAATCGCATCTGGATTTCCAATATGTATGGGAGAACCATGTGCTTTATAGTATCGACTGGTTACTTCCACCGCACGAACGACCTTATCAGCAGGAAGGGGACGCATGGAAACTACCAAGGGACTGGAAAATGTCTGGGTGGAGATACATTGAATGTTAGTTTTGTACATAGGGACATTTTTTTTCTCTTCTAAATGTCGCACTGATAGTCCAGAGTTAAGCATGGCATTTTCAAAAGAAAAGGAACAACCAATTAAAAAAGCCACCAAATCATTTCTCCAAAATTTTCTGATGTCGGTTGTTTCTTCGATAAAATCACCACGGCGAAAAATTTTGTAACGTGGGAGATCGGTTCTGATATCAGCTTCAGGAGCAATTATTTTTGGTTCGGGATCTCCAATCTCTGTAACATCAAGTATGGGACAAGCTTTGGGGTTTCTCTGACAAAAGAGTAGAAATTCAAATGCCAAAGTGTATGGTAGTACAACTAAGTTGGCTTGAACAAATCCTAATCCGAGTCCAGGAGTAGGAGTGTCTAGTTTTCCACACCTACAAAGTTGGCGGATTTCAGAAGGAAAGTTTAACACCTTAAGTCTCCTTATGATTTTATTGGAATAATATTATTTAGTTGATGGATTATTTTGTGAGAAAATCAACGAAAATTGGGATTTTGATATCTATAAGAAACGTGCAATATATTGGCATGCATGATATTTGATGGTGCATTAGACGCTCAAATAATTATTGGTTATGGGTTAAAATAGTCATGTGTTCAAAACACTCTAAAATGATTTAACTTTTTACTTTGTTTTTTTGATTTCGTATAAACACGCTTTAAGCAATACGCTCTAAAATTAAATGATTGCGTTGAGTTAATTTTGCTTCCCATTCTGGCTCAACTACAATGGTGCTAATTTTTTCTACAATAATTGCAGAACCTTTAATAGTATCCCCCGGTTGCAAGTCTTCGCGTCGATAAACCGGAGTATCGTACCATCGATCCACACTGAACATCTTTACCACTTCAACAGGTGGAGGAATTTCATCTACTCCACGGGTACTAGTAATTAAAGGTTCTGCGGGAGTATCCATTTTCTGAATCACTTCGACTGAGCCTGATTCTACTATTAATGCTTTTTCCGATTGCACGAAACCGTATCTTAATTTATGCTCTTTCTCAAAATCGAGACGCATCGTTTCTACATTTTCAACAAAATCAATGCTTAAAGTTGAACTTGTCCCCTCATACTTTAGATTGAGCTTTCTAACTATTTCTTGTTTGCGTACTTCTGCGCTGACTTCCTCATTACTTAATTCATCCTTTCCTCGTTCCTGCAAAGTTTTCATTAACTGCTGTAACTCAGGAATTAATTCTTCATTTAAAACCTTTTCTACTCCCCCTTCCCTCATTGCTCTGATATCTGCTAGACCCATCCCATATGCAGAAAGAACCCCAGCATAAGGATGTAAAAATATCTTTTTCATCCCCAAAGTATCAGCAATTAAACAAGCAACTTGCGCTCCAGCACCACCAAAACAGCAAAGTACATATTCAGTGACATCGTAACCCCGTTGTAAACTGATTTTTTTTATCGCATTTGCCATATTTTCAACTGCGATCGTAATAAATCCAGCTGCTACCTGTTCCGGTGTAGAAGTATTTCCGGTTGCTGCTGCGATATCTTGGGCTAGTTGAGCAAATTTCTCAGTGACGATATTTTTATTTAAGGGTAAATTACCATCAATTCCAAAAACTGCTGGAAAATATTGGGGATGAATTTTTCCTAACATCACATTAGCATCAGTTACAGCTAATGGTCCCCCACGTCGGTAACAAGCAGGTCCGGGATTTGAACCTGCAGATTCAGGTCCGACGCGATAACTGGAACCATCGAAAAATAGAATTGAACCGCCACCAGCAGCGATGGTATTAATTGCTAAGACCGGAACTCGCATCCGCGCACCGGCGATTTCCGATTCTAGTTGACGTTCGTATTCTCCTTTGAAATGGGCGACATCCGTACTGGTTCCTCCCATATCAAAAGTGATTATCTTCTCAAAATCCGCCCTTTTACTAGTTTGTACCGCGCCGACAATCCCCCCAGCTGGACCACTTAAAATGCTATCTTTACCTTGGAATTGCTTCGCTGCAACTAAACCCCCGTCAGATTTCATAAACATGAGTTTAACTCCGGGTAATTTACTAGCAACTTGGTTTACATAGCGACGCAAAATCGGAGTTAAGTATGCATCGACCACCGTTGTATCTCCCCGACTGACCAATTTCATCAGAGGACTGACTTGATGGGATACAGATATCTGCGTAAATCCAATTTCCTGAGCTAGTTGAGCTACCTGTTGTTCGTGGAGGGGATAGCGATCGCTATGCATGAAAACTATAGCACAGCTACGAATCCCGCGATTATAAACAGCTTCTAAGTCTTGTTTGACTGCTGCAATATTTAATGGAATTAATTCATTACCTCGAGCATCATACCTTTGTTCAATCTCTATTACCTCCTCGTAAAGCATGGTTGGTAAAATGATTTGACGCGCAAAGATATCAGGACGATTTTGATAACCAATTCGCAAAGCATCTTTGAAACCTTTGGTAATCAAAAGTGCAACGCGATCGCCTTTTCTTTCTAACAGTGCATTGGTTGCGACTGTAGTTCCCATTTTTACCACTTCAATTGCTGCGGTGGGAATGGATTCATTTCTCGAAAGTCCCAGGATATCGCGAATACCTTGAATTGCTGCATCTTGATACTGTTCGGGATTTTCTGAAAGTAATTTATAAACGATTACCCATTGTTGGTTAGGAAGAGGAACAATTAAAAAACGTTGAGGATGGGTTACAAGTCGATCGATAATCCCTTGGTCATTAGTAACAGCAACAATATCTGTGAATGTTCCACCCCTATCAGCAAATACTTTTAACATTGTTTGATTAGTCATCATCTGACAGTAGACTAACAGGAGATTTGGACTGTTTCTACTTCGGATATAGAATTTTTTGACGACCGACGTAGATATTTATTATCGCTCTTTCATCACTCTGGTGAAACAATAATCTTAGCTAAAATCTAAAACCCATATACTGTTAGGGATTTGAACTTTAATTTCTCATACAAAGCTTAAAATATTGATTCTTACGTAAAACCTTGTTAGGCGCACCTGCGGTGAACGCTGTAAGGATTTCAAGATATACTCTGGCGAAAGTCATGGAAGAGCGATTATTGGTGAATTAAAATTTGTTTTTTTTATTATTCCTATTCAGTAAATCATAAGTAATAACAGAAGTTGCCAAATTATAAAAATTCAATCGGTAATCTCCATCTATCATTGCAATAAATACTAATCCAGTAACGAAAATCAAAGTGATTAAATTATTTACGAAAAAGTTAGGTTTTTTTGGTTTGAGGAAAGACATAATTATTAGACTAAAAAGGCTTCATTCATATAAATATATTAATACTGTATTTGCTGTACTTTATACTTCGTATGTAGAATCTTTTAAGACAAATGTTGTCACTATGAATACCTAATTAAAATAAAGACTATAGTAATCCTAAATCATTTATGAACATGAATATTGTAGAGACGTAGCATTGCTACGCCTCTTATTGATTTACTGTTCGCAAATCAGATATGATTGCTATAGGAGTTACACAAGATATTTATAGTAAAGCTTATAGCTACGAGGGCAAAAATCTTCAAAGTATTACCTAATTGATAAATTTAAATTTGTACTTGAATCAGAATTAAATTTCCCACATCCATTTTTGCTGTTGCTCATTCCACTTCACAGCGGCTATTTCAGTTGGTGGTTTAATTCTATCTCCTGTTTCATTAAATTTAATTTCTCCCGTTACTCCTTTAATTGTCTCTCTTTGCTCTTTAAAATATTTATTCATATGTACGAGTAAAGATTGACTGTTTTGGCTACGATATTTCTCTAAAATTCTTAAAATTATTAAAACTGAATCGAAAACCGTTGCACTGCGCCATGTTAGGTTTTCTTTTCCCCATAATTGAGTCCCGATTTGACAAAAATTCTGGGCTAGATAATTATCACTATTACACCCATTTTTCTGACTTTGCCAATGCCAAGGAATACAAGCAATAATTTGGCATTGATTTTTACTCGTTTCATCCCGATCGCTTGAATTAAATTGACTCTGTTCCTGGATCCAATGTAAAACATTTTCTTGATAAAATGTAGCCGAACCTGCTATCAAACAATTTTTGAGGTTAAGTCGGCTAATTAACCAAGAATTACTGAGGGATAATGGTTCTATCCCTCCGTCAGGAATTATAATGATAATATCTACTTCTTTCTTCTTAAGATCTTTTAGGTAAGTTTGAATTTGATAGTAGTTTTCGCTGATATCGCCACATTCGTCTAAAAAAACAAACTTTTCTTTATGTTGCTTTAGATATTCGCTAATTGTATTTCTGTACGAGGTACTGTAACTACTATTTTTGTTGTAAACAATAGCTACTTTATTTTGACTTTTACCTTGAATCGTGTTTTCAATTGCAGACTTTTCTATTAAATAATCGGCTAATCGTCTAGCGTTAACGCTATCTTGAGTTGTAAGTCTGAAAAAAGATAGTCTTTCACCACCAGATAAATAAGAAAGTTCATTAGATGTACTACTAGGGTTTATTAGCAGTAGTCCGTTTTTAGCATACAATTCTAATGCCTTCTTAGTCATTTCGCTGGAATAGTGACCAATAATCGCCATCAAATTTAATTGCGATGCTAAATTCACCAAATTCTCTGCTGTTTGGTTATATTGTGTATATAAATTATTCAGATCGTTGACAATTAGAACTTGTAAAGCTATTGGAGCAATAATTGCATTATTTATATTAAAAAATGTATTAGGCCTGATGTCATCTAAGCTTATTTCCTTCTCAATATTGATTTTATCGAAGCTTTGTATATTTACTTGTAATTGAATTTGAGAAACTCCTCGTAGAATTTCAGTCGCAATCCCACCCTGATTATGATGAAATGGCACTACCACAGCAATAGTATAAATATTTATATTTCGCTGTTGTAAGATATTTTTTTTATATTCAATTAAACAGTTATTAATATAGATCGAGACTTCAGGATTTCCCTTCCCATAAATATCTATCTCCAGTTTCCAAGCCCAGAGAAAACATTTTAATGCTTGATAGAAAAGTCCTTGCTGATAGAATTGCGAACCTTCAACTTGTAGCTGAACAATTGTCTTATTGGGTGGATAAAGAAAAAACTGTCTGCCAAAACTTCCTTGGAAATTGTCACTATTTAATTGAGGAGGGGAATTCAATTTATAACCATTTTTGGGATTGAGTAATAAATTTAAAATCATTACCCAATTTCCAGCGATTTCTTTTTGGTCTGCTTCCAGAACTTCTGCGATCGCAGGATAGATACGTCTGCTGAGTTTATCTCTAATATTTTGCTCGGGTAAGTTAACTTTATGAGCTATTTGTTGTCGAGAATACCCTAATAAAGATTGACAAATTATTAGTTTTTCCAGTTCGCTAAGTTGCTTTTTGTTTGAAGTAGCCTCTAATCTCTGAACAAACAGATCAATATTGATGCTGAGTTTTTCAATCACCTGCTGACAGAATTCGGACATGTCAGTATCTCCATGGCTTTTCCCAGATAAATAATAGTGTAATTTTCAACTCAGCTTGTACTATGAATGTACAAATAACGTCTACAGATATGCGATGATTTATATTGAAATGACCTTAAGGAAAAGTTGTATACTTTTACGAACTATAAACAAAACGATAGCCCACATCATATTGCTGTTGTTTGCGTAGATATCCAAATTCTCGTTCCCAAACTCCGCTTTCTAAATCTTCTTTTAAGCAAGATAAACCACGATCTAATTCGGTAGCTTCAAGTTTTGCAAAGGAAGAAATACCATTACGGATTTTGCTGTTGAGATAAACTTCGGGTCGTCCCCAACCGACCGCAGCAAAAGAATCTGATAAGTCATAAGGTAAAGGGAAGTCAGTTATCTTTGCTGTTTTACCTGTAACTGCTTCAAGTTCCGATACTAAATTGGAAATTGGTAAAAACGTCGATCGCACATCCTCGGTAAAAGAAGGAAAATATTTTGTCAGCCAAAAATCAGCAATCGCACTCGGATCGTAGGTAAACACAATAATTTGTCCGTTACCTGTAACCCGATTAATTTCTTCTAAAGCTTTTGAGTAATCCTGAAAATGGTGAAAAGCAAGCATAATAATTGCTGCACCTGCCGAACTGCTGGGTAGGGGTAAATTTTCAGCACGAGCATCTACCCATTGAATCGCGGGATGAGCAATTGCTTGTTCGCGCATGATGGAAGATGGTTCGACAGCAATAACACGATAGCCATGTTCGGCTAAGAAAGTAGCATAAGAACCGGTTCCAGCACCAATATCAACAATGGTAGAACCTTGTGAAGATTGCAAAATTTCTAAGAGATTTACAGCAATACGTGGGTCTCTTTTCCTTGTTTGGGAGTAATTTCTACCAATTGCATCGTAGAGCGTCATATCTGTGGAGTTGGTAACGGGTATATGTTTCTTTATGAATTTGCAATATATTGTACTTCCCAGCGTTCGCCCCGCGCGTTGCGTTCGCCATCCCCCCTTACCAAGGGGGGACACAGGGGGGTGAATATTATATTTTACCTTGCAGATTAATTGCGCCGTAACCCACCGTCAAACAATAAGGAACTTCCTATTAAAAAAATATACCACTCAATAGGGCGCACGTCGGTGCGCCCCTACAATGAATAAATAATGGTATAGCGCTACGCGCAAGTCAAAAGTCAAAAGTCAAAAGTCAAAAATCAAAAGTTTATTACTCATAGGTTTGGGCGTTTTCTAATGTCTTAACCTAACTACGTAGCGCTATATAAATTATTTTTTGGAAGTCCTTAAATACATTATCGCTTTATTTGTGTACCATCACGACAATAATCTAGAAGTGCATTTAATTCCGTCATAACTTTCCCAGGATTTCGACCTTTAAGGAGAGCAAAAGATACCGCTTCATAGGGATCTCTTCCAGTTTGTTTAACAGTTGCGATCGCAGTTTTGTTACAAAATCCCCGTTGCGCGACTAACCACGCAGCTAAAACATGTCCCGTGCGTCCGACTCCTCCAGAACAGTGAACCACTACTTTTTCACCTCGATGGTCTGCTGTCGCTAAAAATGGTAAAGTTTGCTGGGTTAGGATTTGGCGATCGACCAGTTGAACTTCAGTTTTCTTATCAAAGAATATCCATTGACCATGTCCATAATTTTCCCATTGTTCGCAATTCGATTTCATTTTTGCTTTTGCTTTTTCTTGGCTCCAAGTACCTCCCAATGTCGCCATAACTTCTGAATTAGAACCCATTTCAAGCAATAATTTCCAATGCTCATTACATATTCTTTCGCCTTTTAATCTATCTGTTTCAATTAAATCAATCTGCATATTCCCAGTCCCAGACGAATTGGCGATTAATACTGTTATTTTTCTGGTCAAATATCAGTGACGGATTTGAGAGCATCAATATCAGCAGCGACGATTTTCTCTAAATTCTGGGAAATTTTCTCTATATTCCAGTTCCACCAAGCAATTTCTAGTAACATCTTAATAACTTCGTCATTAAATCGCTGTTTAATTACTTTGGCTGGATTTCCCCCAACAACTGTGTAGGGTGGAACATCACTCACAACTACTGATTTAGCAGCAATAATCGCTCCGTCGCCAATTTTTATACCCGGCATTATTACGGATTCATAACCGATCCAAACATCGTTACCAACTACGGTATCACCTTTGAAAGGATATTCATGGGGTTGAGGGGTTACTTTTTCCCAACCGTTACCAAAAATTTGAAAGGGATAGGTAGAGAATCCGGAGACTTTATGATTAGCGCCATTCATAATGAATTTTACGCCTCGAGCTAAAGCGCAAAACTTACCGATAATTAATTTGTCTTCGCTGAAGGGGTAATGATAAAGAACGTTGCGCTCAAACTTTTCTGAATCTTCGGGGTCGTCGTAATAAGTATAATCACCAATAATAATCTTAGGATTGGATACGGTATTTTTGATGAAGCAGATTTGGGGAAATCCCTTCATTGGATGTTTTTCTGTGGGGTCTGCTCCGTACATAATTACAAGTCATATTTTTTGTTTACTTCATCCCTTACCAATCTCATCCGTTAATGACAAATTTCCCGATCTTCAGGGGTAATATTCGGATTATTCTCGAGGTAATTTTTTATCGTTAAACATCCTTTTTCTAAGAGTTTATCCCGTTGCTCTGCAGAATCTTTGATTATTGGTGCTAAATTCCACAGTTTAATGGTGCGATCGCTACTTCCGGAAATCAAAATTTTACTGTTGGGACTAAAGTTAATTCCCCGGACGTTTCCACGATGTCCGGTAATGGTTTTGAGTAAGTGACCTGTGGGATAATCCCAAATTTTGATTGTGTCATCGTCACTTGCTGAAGCAAGCAGTTTACCATCTGGGGAAAAATTAATGGTATTGATTAAACCTTGGTGTCCTTTGAGAGTTTTAATGATTTTACCGTTTCGATCCCAGAAAATAATGTTTTGGTCTTGTCCTGCGGAGGCGATAATATCGGTTTGGGGATGGAAAATTAATGACCAAACACTACTTTTATGACCTTTTAAGGTTTTTAGTAATTTACCTTCTTTACTCCACAATTTAATAATTTTATCGGCTCCTGCGGAAGCAATAATATCTCCTTGGGGACTAAATTTAACTTGGGTTACCCAACCTGTATGTCCTTTCAGGGTATGTAATAGACGACCTTCAATATCCCAAATTTTCACTGTACCGTCACCTGCTGCGGAAGCAAAGGTTTTACCGTCGGGGCTAAAGTTAATGTTGATAACCCAGTCTTTGTGTGCTGTTAAGGTTTTTAATTGGCTTTTACTATCATTTTTCTGGATTGCGATCGCACCATTACCTGTTCCAATAACAGATAATTTACGATCTGGACTGAAGGCGAAACTGCTAATATCAGGGATAGGTGATTTTAATGTTTCCAGTAGTTTTCCTTGACGATTCCAAATTCTAGTGGTGCGATCGTCGCTGGTGGAGATAATTTGTTTGTTATCTGGGGTAAAACTGACGCTGGTAACTTCATCCGTATGTCCCCCTAGGGTTCTTATCAGTAAGTTATCGATTTCCCAAATTCTGACTGTATGGTCGTCGCTGACGGTAGCTAAAGTTTTACCGTTGGGATGCAAACTTAAATTATTAACTTCGTGGGTATGTCCTTTTAAGGTTTCGATTAAAGAACCTTCCAAATCCCATAATTTAATGGTTTTATCGGCGCTGACAGAAATAATTGCTCGACTGTCGGGAGTAAAAATTGCATTACTGACACCACCTTGATGTCCTGTAATGGTTGTTAGTAGTTGACCTGCAAGATTCCATATTCTGATGGTTTTGTCAGCACTAGTTGATACGATATTTTTATGTGCAGGACTAAAGTTAACGCTGAGGACTTCGTTGGTATGTCCTGTCAATGTTTTGAGTAATTTACCGTTTAAATTCCATAGCTTAACGGTTCCATCATCACTCGCAGATGCAATGGTTTTACCGTCTGGTGAGAAGGTTGCTGCGTTCACTCCTTGGGTATGTCCGGATAAGGTTTGAAGTAAATTTCCATCTCGATTCCAAATTTTGATGGTGCTATCATCACTTGCAGAAATCAGAATTTTACCATCAGAAGAAAACTGAACGCTGTTTACTGTTTCCTGGTGACCCGTAAATGTTTGCAGTAATTTACCGTCAAGATTCCACAATTTAATGGTTCCATCGGTACCCGCAGAGGCTATGATCTTACCATCTGGGGAAAAAGTAACATTAATTGGGGCGATTTCGTCAGCGATAAAACTGCGAATTAATTTACCGTTACTTTGCCATAATTTGATAGTTCGATCGGCACCAGAAGAAGCTATGATTTGACCGTTTGGGGAAAAACTTACCCCACTAACCCAGGATTCATGTCCTTCGAAACGGTTGCGTTCTTGGAGATGAGCTAGCGCTCTACTTAAATTATTTTCGCTGGTTTGACGCAGTTTTTCTGGAACAAAACTCAGTTCTTGCTGATGTTTATTGGCTTTAACGCTGATTAATAATGCTTCTAAGGACTTATCTGAGAGTACAAAGTTTTCCGATAAAGAATTTAAAGCTGTAATTTCTTGGAGACGAATTTTTTGGGATTGTTGGTAAGCTACACCACCAAACACACAAGCAACTATTCCCAATGTCCCGATCGCACCTGCGGTAATTTTGACGATTCGTTGACGACGTTGGATTTGTAATTGTTGCGATCGTCGAGCTTCTAAACAGGTTTCGATAAATTCCTGAATATCACCGGATAATTCATCGGTATATTTGATGTAAATTTCTTCTGCTTCTGCTAAACGTACCCCTTGCAATAAAAAATCAGGTTGCTGAGAATTATTTTTCCATAATTGGGCTGCTTGTTCGATTTGTCTTTGCAAACGCAACCGCGATCGATTTTCTTCTAACCACCATCTTAGGGTTGACCAGCGACGAATTAATACTTCATGGGCGACTTCTACTGTTACCTGCTGTTTCATAGACGCGACGTGTCGCGTCTCTACATTTTTATCATGTTGTGTCTGTGCATCTGGATCCTGGTGTATTCCTGCATTTTCACCGCGATTGCTTTGATCTATACCGCGACTTCCACCGATCAAACCACTATCTTCCAGATTTACCACAATTAATTTGGCAGCTGTTAATTTTTGTAGGGTCTTTTCAACTAGTTCGGGTGAATATTTTTTCGCTTTCAAATCTGATTTTAAGACCCGTCTTCTGGTGTCTTCGGTTCCTTCTCCCAGTTGGGTTAATGTTAAAAAGATCCATTTTGCACAAGCTTGTCCTTGTGGATCTAAACTGTCATATACAGCTTGAGCTTTACGTTCTAAGGCTCCAGAAATCCCACCAATTTGTTTTTGATAAGCTGATAAAGAAAGTTTTCCGTTACTGCGATATTCCCATAATTGTTCCAAAACAAATTCTAATAAAGGTAAATCGCCAGCTGAATGTTGCAAATCTTGCAATAAAACTTCTACTAGTTCTGGTTCCACTTGCAAACCAACTTGTTCTGCTGGTTTAAAAATTACCTGACGATAATCATCTTCATGCATTTGTGGTGGAACCAAAATATGAGATTGTTGTAGTAATGTTGCTAATTTGGGTGTTTCTAAACCCGCAGCCATAAAATCTGCTCGTAATGTGACTACTAACTTAAATTTGTCAGCAGCATATTCCAACGCTCCCAATAATAGTTCTAAAAATTTCTCCCGTTCTAGGTCTGTTGTTAAAGTAAATAATTCTTCAAACTGATCTACGACCAGAACTACCATTGGTTCGGGACGACTGCGCAACCAGTAAACAAAACTTTCTACTCCAAGGTATTGGATTCCTTCCAGTAAAAGATGTGAAGGAGATATGGAATTTAGCCCCCCTAACCACCCAAATTTGGGGGGAAAAATCTCAAAGTCCCCCAAAGTTGGGGAATTTAGGGGGCTATCTTCTTGGAGTACCCGTGCTAAATTTTCTAAGGGTTTGACACCAGGAATTAAAGTTCTAACCCACCAATTATCACTATTTGGAATTTGTTTTCCTAAGCGTAATTGAGCAATTAATCCAGCACGAGCAACTGAGGATTTACCGCTTCCGGATGCTCCAACAATTGCTAAAAACGATTGTTGATTTAATTGATTAATTATTTGTTGGGTAAGGTTTTCTCGTCCAAAGAAATATTGAGTATCGGTTTCTGTAAATGCTCTTAAACCTTTATAGGGACAAATTCCTAAATCAAAACCTTCTGATTCTTCCCATCTCGATAAATCCCTACTTGCGGGGATAATTTCAATTACTCCTCTAACTCCAGATAGCCAAATATGTAAAGGTAAAGAATTAACCAGAGATATTTGCAGTTGAGCGATCCAAGCTGCTACAGATAAACCATTGGGATCTGATGTTGCATCTAAAGTATCTAATAAAGTGCGAGCAAACTGTTCCGGGTCATCTTTTTTGGAAGCAGCAGCAATTAAACATTGTCCTTGGAGTGGGGTTAACTCTAAATCTTCCACCCAATCTTTTAAATCTTCTGCTTCCGGAAAATCCAAAATGATAATTTGTTGTCTGAAGGGGGAATGTCTTAGTTGTTGTCTTAACCAAGAACGACTTAGAGTTATATTATTTACTTTATCTCCTAATAATAATACTGTTTCTCCATCAGTCGTTTGAATTATTTTTCCCCGTAAATATATTAATACTGTTTCTCCTGCTTCTAATTGCCTAGATATTAATTTATAGTGATTTTCTCTAGGATTATTTTCTACTCGATCTATTTGTAGACAATCTTGAATCGATTCGCGGAAATCTGCTGCATTATCTCCATTACAGCTTAAATAATGTAATTCAAAATCAGCTACACCACTAAGTAACTTTGTGAGAGATAATATATTTTTACTTCCAGGTAAACCATCGACAATTACTGCTTGTCGTTGACGATTTTTTTTTACTTCCGATTGTTTGTAACCAAGAATTAACTCTCCCACACCTTCAACGATTCTTTTGGGAGTTTGTAAGGAATATTCCGAAAATAGTTCGGTTTCACCTTTTCCTCTTTTTTGCTGATTAATCAGCCGCAATAATTGGTTTGTTTTATCAATATATTGTAATGTCCGATGATAGACATATCGATAAAGCGCATCAATATCAATTGCTCCTTGAATATCTGCAGCTTCCCCTTGCAATCCTCGGATTAAATAATATGTAAAAACACCATGTCCTAATTCGGGAAATTCCCAAGATTGTTGTCCGCGATCGCAGGAAAGTAAAGCATAGAAACCTTTACTTTTCTCCGCACGTCGTCGTAATACTTGGATAAATTGCGGTGTAGGATTAGATTGGGATATCAAATTGATGCTACCGCTATGACAAGCATCTAACCAAACTAACTGCTGATGAGCCGCACTACTGGTTAATGATTGTAATAATTTTTCTAAAGGTAAACCTGTTGTTAATAAATTATCTTTTTTAGTATCTGTCAAACATAAAATTGCTTGATTTGTTTCCAGGTCAAGAATTCCATGGCCGGAAAAATAAAATAGGATGGTATCCTGGGGTTGAACTAAGGCGGTAATTTTTTCCAGACAAGCAACTGTATTACCGAGAGTAGGTTTCTCCGAAGCGGAATCGTGATAGATATTAACTTCCTTGGCTGTAAATCTACCTTCAGTAGCAGCTAAGGCTTCAGCTAAACCCTGACAATCAACTGCGGAATAACTTAGTTTTGGTAATTTCTTATCCTGGTATGCATTTACTCCCACCAACAGTACCCAAAGTTTACCTTGGTCTGTACGTGAGGTGTGAGTCGAAGAACTGGTTGCAATACCGAGTGGTGACATTTTCCTTCATAAATGAACTATAATTTTTACATAAAATTGGTAATTAAGTTCCAATCAGTGAAAGATGTAATGGTAGGGTGTGTTAGGACGTAATTCCGTAACCCAACTTCTAATATTTATTAATGTACGAACTACAAGTCCTTTGTAGGTATAACGATTTCTCCCAATAAAATATGCTGTATTGCTGTATTATCTACCAAAAGGAATAGACATCCGAAAAACGTAGCAAAATGCGTTTAGACATGGCGTCTGAGCCTAACTACCTTTATTTCGTATTTTCATCTTTATATAGTGTTTTTACGGATAAAAAAGACAGGTTTTAAGTTGTCACACCTGACCATAGAAAATATCGCTATTTTATTGATATATTTATTTGCATAAATGTGGACAAATTTAAAATTGTCACACCTTACTAAATCTGATGACTACTTATTAAAATTTTGGAACAAATGAATATATTATTTTGTCGTAAAACCCTGAAGAACAATTTTGCATTACGACGTTTTAAAGTTATGTGTTTCGATAATTTACTATTTGCTATTTTTGCTGAAAAACCTGCTCCATAAGGATTTTAGAACTATTAAAGAGTTATTTGTGCCAAGAAAATAGTAAGTATGGATAATTTTCAGAAATACGGTTTCCCGACCCTGAAGTATAAACTATCCTACTAAAAATGCACCGCTGCATAAAAAAGTAGAACTACACCTATAGAGCTAATGAAAGGGTGCTTCACAGTTATACATCAGTAGTTACTGAGTATATACGAACAAGTATTTACCTTAATTTTATCTATCTATTATTTTTTGCTTATTAATCGGATTGCAGACATGGAGTCGGCATTCGATAAATTCGTCAAAGATTAAATTTTTCAAACATTTATTGCAAAGATTAGGGAAAAACAATGTCACGACCAGACAAAGACCAATACCCAAAAGACCAATACCCAGATAGAGATCGAGACCAAATGTGGTCAGAACCGACATACGACTTCAATCAACATACCAACAAGAAACCTCGAGGAAAAACACCAAAACCCAAGCTCTAGATAAGGAAAATTACCAAAAAACTGCACCAAACATGTTTATCATCTAAACTAACCTGAGTTCAGGTTAATACATGAATTTAGTTCCCAGTTTACTTTAGACTTAGTTTTCAAATAATTATCAAGCTGCTTGCAACTACGAATCAATAGATTATCTAAATCTAATGTTTGTAGTTGTTTGCTGTCTAAGTCCCAAATTTTAATGGTGCCATCAAAACTCCCAGAGGCAATTATTTTACCATCTGGGCTGAAAGTTGCATCATACACAGAATCTGTATGCCCTTTGAGGGTTTTGAGTTCTCTACCATTAATACTCCATAGTTTCACAGTTTGATCGTCACTTGCTGAGACAATTGTTTGACCGTTGGGGCTAAAATTAATACTCCAAATCGAATTGTTATGTCCTTTGAGAGTTTTTAATAAAGTACCTTCCTTGACCTTCCAAAGTTTGATCGTTAGGTCTGAACTTGCAGAAGCTAGAGTTTTACCATCGGGACTAAAACTCACTGCATTAACTTGGCTAGTATGTTTCTTGAGGCTTTTAAGTAAGGTTACTTTTACTCTTTCTCGTAAGATTTCTTTCCTGAGGGGAGTTTCGGTTATGTTAAGCTGCCAAAATTTAACAGTTTTATCCATGCTAGCTGTTGCCAGAATGTTGTTAGCATTAGGACTAAAGTCGACGCTCAAAACCTGACTTTTATGTCCTTTTAGGGTTGCGATCGAAGAATGCTTTTTCACATCCCAAAGTTTTACGGTTTCGTCTCCACTTGCTGAAGCCAAAATATTACCATCGCGACTAAAACTTAAACTATTAATTGCATGTTTGTGTCCTTTCAGACTTTTAATCATGTCACCGTTATGAGTTTGCCAAAGTTTTACCCGACCTTTACTATCCCCAGATGCCAAAATTTCACCGTCAGGGCTAAAACTTATACTAGTAATGTCAGCATTATTATTTCCTTGCAAAGTTTTCGGCAAACCACCATTGTGAGCTTGCCAAATTTTGATTGTTCCGTCTTCATTGGCAGAAGCAAGAAGATTTCCTTGAGGGTTAAACTTTACACTATAAACTCCACTTTTACTTCTTAAAGTTTCGAGTAAATTATTTTGACGCTTCCAAATTCTCACGGTTTGATCTCCACCCGCAGAGAATAAAGTTTGGTCGTCTTCACCGAAAGCTACGCTAAAAACACTGTCCTTGTGTCCTTTGAAGGTTTCAACTAAGGTACCATCATTGCTATTCCAAAGTTTAATACTTCCGTCAGTGCTGCTTGAGGCTAAAGTTTTACCGTCGCGACTAAAACTTACACTCCTAACATCAGCATTATGTACTTCTGATATTTTTTGCACAAAAGTTCCGTTTCTGCGCCAGATTTTAATGGTTTTATCTCCATTTCCCGAAACTAAAATTTGACCATTAGGACTAAAAGTAATGCTGTAAACTTCAGTATTATGCTCGAGAGTATTAAGTAAGCGACCGTCGCTAATTCGCCAAAGCTTAATCGTTTTATCATCACTTCCTGAAGCTAATATTTGACCGTCTGCACTTATAGCTACGCCATTGATGTGGTAACCTTTATGTCCGTTAAGGATTTTCAATAAGCGACCATCGCTGACTTGCCAAATTTTAACTGTTCCATCTCGCGCACCTCCTGATGAAGCAATGATGTCACCTCGAGGAGACCAAGTTACACTTAATACTTCAGCGGAATGTGCTTTCAATGTTTTAAGTAATATTCCATCACTGGTTCTCCAGATCTTTACGGTTCCATCGAAACTGGCGCTTGCGATCTTCTTACCATCAGGACTAAAACTTATACTTTTTACAGCATTCTTATGTCCTCTTAATATGCGCAATAACCTACCATCTGGACTCCAAAGTTTGACTGTTTCATCGTCACTAGCAGAAGCAATTATTTTACTCTTAGGACTGTAAATGACGTCGGTAACTATATCATCATGTCCTTGAAGACGGTTACTTTCTTGAATTGATAGGGCTTTTTGTATCGTATTTTCTGTTTTTACGCGAATATCTTCTGGTACGCTAATGATATTTTTCAGCCGCTCTCCTGCTTGAACACTAGTAATTAATCCTTCCAATTGCTGATTCAATAATAAATGTGCTTGGGAAGAAAAATTTAAAGCTTCAATTTCTCTTAATTGAGCTTCTCTACTAGTCCAATAAGTTAAACCAGCAAAACCACAAGCTGTTATCCCCAAAATAGTCATCCCGATCGCAACCCTGCGAGCTTTTTTAAGTCTGTTTTTTGCTTCCTGCTGTAAGCGCTTTCTTTCTTCTAAGCAAGCTTCAATAAACCTTTGGACGTCAAGGGATAGTTCCGAGGTGTATTTAATATAAATGTCTTCTGCTTCTGCTAACCGCACCCCTTTCAACAAAAAATCATCTTGTTCGTTATTATCTTTCCACAAATGGGCTGCTTGTTCAATTTGACGTTGCGATCGCAGTCTGCTACGGTTTTCTTCTAACCACCATCGCAAGGTTGACCAGTGACGGATTAAAATTTCATGGGCTACTTCTACGGTTATTTCCTGTTTCATATCCTGTAGAGACGCGACATGTCGCGTCTCTACATTTGGATTATGTCGCGTCTCTACATTTGGATTATGTCGCGTCTCTACATTTGGATTATGTCGCGTCTCTACATTTGGATTATGTCGCGTCTCTACATTTGGATTATGGCGCGTCTCTACGTTTGAATTATGGTGGGTTCCTTTATTATTTTGTTTAATATTTTGCGCTTCTAAATTACTTCCTCGACTCGCACCAAGGGTATTCTGGTCTTCTTCTAAATTTACAACGATTAACTTGGCATCTGTTAATGCTTTTAAAGTTTTTTCTACTAATGCTTGGGGATATTTTTCGACTATTAATTCTGATTTGAAAACCCTTCTGCGGGTATCTTCTGTACCTTCACCTAATTGGGTTAGGGAAAGAAAAATCCATTGAGCGCATTCCTTGGCTTGGGGATCCAACCTATCGTAAACTGCCTCACAGGAACGTTCTAATGCTCCTTGAATTCCGCCAAGTTTTTCTTGATAAGCTTGTAAAGTTAATTTTCCGTCAACTCGATTTTGCCACAGTTGTTCCAAAACGAATTCTAACAGGGGTAAATCGCCTGCAGAACGATCCAATTCCCGCAACAAAACTTCTACAAGTTCCGGTTCAATGTTTAAACCTACCTGTTGCGCTGGTTGAGTAATTACGCGACGATAATCTTCTTCTGTTAAGTTGGGGGGAACTAATACACTGGATTTCTGTAATAATTCTGCTAATGCTGGATTTTCCAAACAGGAACTAATAAAGTCTGCTCGCAAAGTAATAACTAATTTGAAGCGATCGCCAGCATATTCAATCGCTCCTAGTAATAAATTTAAAAATTTTTCTGTTTCTGTGGGTGTAGCTAGAGAAAATAATTCTTCAAATTGGTCTACGACCAAAATTACCATTGGTTCGGGTCGGTTACGCAACCAATAAACAAATCCTTCTACCCCAAGGTATTGCATTCCTTCTAGCAGAAGATTGGGGGATTGAGAGTCAAGCTCAAAATCCACTGCAAATCCTTCACATGCTTGTACTAAAGCTGTTAAAGGGTTCACACCAGGACGCAAATATTTAATTAACCATTGCTCGCTATTAGGTATTTGTTTTCCTTGTTGCAATGCAGGAATCAAACCAGCTCTGACAACTGAAGATTTTCCGCTTCCGGATGCACCTACTACCCCTAGAAAAGCAGATTTGTTAATTTGATTAATTAACTGTTGAGTTAAAGCTTCCCTACCATAAAAATATTGATAATCGAGTTCGGAAAAAGCATTTAATCCCATGTAAGGACAAAATCCTAAATCCAAAGCAGATGAAGTTTTATCTTTATTTCCCTCACTACTTGCAGGAATAAATTCAATAATTCCTTGGGTTCCTGTAAGCCATACTTGCAAAGGAATTTCACTACCTGCTAGTTCTAATTGCAGTTTTGCGATCGCTCCAGCAGCAGATAAACCTGTGGGTAACGTATTTGTTAAGGTTTTAATTATGATTTGAGCGAAGCGTTCTGGTTCTGAAACCGGAGAAAGATAACCAATTAAACACTGTCCTTGCTGGGAATCCATCTGTAAAATTTCAACCCATTCCTGCAGACATCCATGCAAATTCTCTACAGAATTACCATTTTGAATGTTTTGCACAGACGCGCCATCATGTATCCTTTGTAGAGACGTTGCAGAGCCTGCGGCGTCGGTGTTAAGCCTCTGCAACATCTCTACATGGGTTTTTAAACAATCCAAAATTACAATCTGCTTACTATTACACTCGCGCAGGATTTGTTTTAACCAGGAACATTCGAGACGAATCTTTTCTCCTAACAGCAGACATCCCCCAGCTTCATTTTTCTCAAGTTTTCCCTGGAGATACAGCAAAGTTG
This sequence comes from Mastigocoleus sp. MO_188.B34, assembly GCF_030065675.1. Classification (GTDB taxonomy): domain Bacteria; phylum Cyanobacteriota; class Cyanobacteriia; order Cyanobacteriales; family Nostocaceae; genus Mastigocoleus. The sequence continues at coordinate 25,624 of NZ_JASJDK010000055.1, forward strand.
TATCTGTTTTTGGTGTCTGTAAATGACGTTTAATTGCACTTCGAATTTCTGCTGGAGAGGTTTTCGCTGCTTGGAGATATTCAACCTCAAATTCTCCTTTCTTCCCTATTAACTTACTAATATCTAAAGCTGTCTGAGAAACTGAAATCCCTTCAACAACTAAAGCAATACGTCGAGAGACATTTCCAATAAGTTTACTTTGACTTTTTCCAAAAACTAATTCCCCAACTCCTTCCACAATTCGCTTTGGTGTTTGTAGCGTATACTCATGAAATAAACGAGTTTCACCTTTACTTCTTTTTTGTTGATTTATCAATCGCAATTGTTGATTTTTCTTATCTATATATTGCAGCGTTTTATGGTATACATATCGATACAAATTATCTGCACAAATCAGACCCTGGGAGTCACCAGCTTCACCCCGCAAACCTTGCATTAAGTAGTAAGTGAATACTCCATGACCTAATTCACTAAATTCCCAGGATTGTTGATTTGTATCGCAGGAGAGCAATGCATAAAATCCTTTACTACGAGCGGCTTGTTTTTGTAATACCTCTACCAGTGTTTGTGTGGGGCTAATTAGGGTTTCAGTTGTTGCTCCCCTCAGTGTCATTCCACCACTATGACAAGCATCAAGCCACACTAATTGATTTTGAGCGGCACAATTAGCTAATAAGTGTAAAAGTTCTTTTATGCCAAAAGCCGTATCTATTAAGTTTGATTTTTGTGTCTCTGACAAACATAAAAATGCTTGTTGACTTGAGGAATCTACTACACCATGTCCTGAAAAATAAAATAGAACAGTATCTATCGATTTAGCCTGTTTAGCAATGATTTTTATTGATTTACGCACATTTGCTAAATAAGGACTATGGGGTGCTAAATCGTGATAAATCTTTATCTCTTTGTGATTGAATTCTCCAGTAAGATTTGTAAGGGCATTTGCTAAACCCTGACAATCTATTGCTGGGTAATTAAGGTTGGGTAGTTCCTCATCCTGATAGTTATTTACTCCCACTAATAACAGCCAAAGTGTACCTCGATTGTTTGATGAGGTAGAGTTAGTAGTAGAAGAACTTGTTGCTATACCTAATGGTGACATTTAATTTTAATTGTGCAGCCTGATTTTTATGTTTTTCCGAATACTTTTTTGTCCAATACGTACATTTGTGAATTAAGAACTAGGAAATAAAAGTTTATAACTTTTACGTATTTACCTGGTAAATGATAGGATTTACTTTTTATTTTTATCTTACAGCAATCTTTTTTATCTGGTAATATAATATATTGTCGCTTTCGAACAATACATGTCGAACGATATTACGTCTTTGGATTATAAGTATTAGTGAGATGACTTAGGATGGGAAAAAATGAGGTTGATGTTTTATGGACTTTGCATTTCATTTTTATGAGATCATATAGCTCAAACTATAGATATAAAAATAAAAATAAATATAAATATAAATATAAATATAAAAAATTAAACGTTCCCACTTAGCTACTAATATTTTGCTGCACATAAGTTATCTTGCTAATACTTATTTTCTTCGTAGCAGCTTTTAATTGAACTTTGATTTAATTATCTTGACAATTTAAGTTCTAATAGTTTTTGGTGTTCTTAGCCTTTGCTATATACAATTCGCGTGGAAAAATCTTTCTAGCTTTTTTTGTCAAGGAAAAAAGAAAAGAGTTTTTTTTGATGTCAGGAATGGAGCTAAAAAAGATTGATGATGTTGAATATTGTTAGAATTATCCATCTTTCTCACTGCGGGAGTAGATTTTTTTTACAAACTGAAACATATGTATAGCTGCTTGTAGTAAAGTTTGGAACAAAGATTCTTATTGATTCTTGTTATTGTTCTTTAGATCGGCTTGCGTATTTTTATGCATCCTAGAAACAGTATTGTTAAAATTTTTTCTACTTTCTTACAATTTGATGCTGATTCTTTCAGTGGTTGGGCAACTGATGCTAGACTGCGTCGGAGTATACAAAATTGTATCGATAAAAATTCTCAAATTGCAAATGGAAGTGATGAATTAGCCGAACAAGAAAATTTTTGGGCTAACTACTGGTATAGAATTTGGCAAAAAAATTCTGCAAGATTAGCAAAATCTCATCTGAGTGCGTATTTACAAGAAACTTGTTATTGGATCGCTCATAGAACGGTTCAAAGTTTCGCTAGTAGTCAATATAAACTTTCTGATTGCTTTCAAGTCGCGATCGCGAGTGTTGATAAAGTACTCAAAGGATTTAATCCCGAACGAAGTTCTGGATTTAAAGCTTATGCGAAAGCGATTTTTAGTAGTGCGATTCGCGATACCCTGCGCCAACGTCATGAAGTTGATATATGTTCTACTTGGGGACTACTGCGTAAAGTTAGTCAAAAACGCTTATCGGAGTCTTTAATTAATTCTGGTTTATCACCAGAGGTAGTCAATAATCATATCATGGCTTGGAATAGTTTTAAGAAATTATATGTTCCCCAACCGGGTAAACCTACCCGTCAACTACAAAAACCAGATCCAGAAACTTTGAAAGCGATCGCTGAGGATTACAATTCACAAATTCAATTTTTACAGATTAAAGCTTCACAAACCCAATCTCAGATCGATCCCCAAACCCTGGAAAATTGGCTGTTAAGGTGTGCTGTATCAGTTCGTAATTATCTTTATCCCAACATAACTTCTGCTAATACACCCACCGGTGAAGGAGATACAACTGAATACCTGGACTATATTCCAGATGAAAGGGATTTATTCATCAGTCAGATGATTGATAAAGAAGAAGAAGAAAACCGTAAATATCAGCAATCGGAAGTTAGTGGGGTTTTAAAAGCTGCTATTGAAGGTTTAAATCAGCAAACACAAGAAATATTGGTGCTGTATTATTCCCAAGGATTAACTCAACAGCAAATTGCTCAAGAATTGCAAATTAAACAATATACTATCTCTCGCCGACTAACAAAAGCAAAGGAGGTATTAATACGTTCTTTAAGTCAATGGAGTCAAGAAAATTTGCATATTTCCGTTAATTCAGATCTATTGAAGACTAACAGTACAGTAATTGAGGAGTGGTTAGAACAACATTATCAGCAATCTCGTAGTTAAATACTTATGGGAAAATTTGGGAAAAATTCGGGAAAAATTTGGGAAGATTTTGAAAAGGTCATTGGAAACAATTATTTTTAAGAGAGGTATTCTGACTAACTACATTTCGCTCGAAATTTTCCCTAACATTCGGTTAAAACATTCAACTGAAATATTTGATTAAAACATTCAACTAAGATATGGTGGTGGATTTTCCCTAACATAGGAATCTTTAGCAGATTTTGCGAGAATCGTAATTATAGCTGCGCTACCTACGATTTTTCCTCAGACAATGCAATCTGTTGCACTTTGCCTTACTGTATACTTTCTGTTTTATATGTTGTATATGCAATGAGTGATTATAGTCACATTATGCAAATTAACATAAATTAAACTAGATTCCTATATGTCTAAAGTTCAGTTAAATGCAAACTTTAAGAAATTTATATCAGCTCTATATCAGCAAAAAAATAAACATTTTCTGCTGGGGAAAAAACTTCCCTTGCGCACACTGAATAAGGGTTAAAACATCCCCGGGAGTACTAAAAATGATTAATAACTTAAATTTATTTAATTTTGCTCGCACGACGGAATTGATACTAGAAATACCAGAAAAGGTTAAAAATCCTGCAGATTTTACGAGTGGGTTTTTTTCCAATCCCAATTCACGTTATCAAGGGTATATCAACAAACTTTGCCTTGGAACTGTATTACCTTGGATTCGGGAAGATATCAGATCGAATGCAAAACCTTTTCCAAATACCGCTGTTTTGTCCAGCTTTTGGGAGTTGGTAAATGGAAGTGCGGTCGATCTATTGGACGGGACCAAGTTAATATTAGTTCCCACAGAAGCAATAGATTCTGAAGAAATACGCGTACCCCAAGAATGGGTTGATATTCCTTCTTGGGTTGGGGATTATTATTTGGGTATTCAAGTTGAACCAGAAGGGAATTATGTCAGGGTTTGGGGCTATTGTACCCACGCTCAACTCAAAGATCGTGGTACTTACGATCCCAGCAGTCGTACTTATGTTTTAGATAATAAACAAATCATTGATGATATTAGTGCTTTAGCTACAGCTATAGAATTTTGTCGTGAGGAAAATACCCGTACAGCGATCGCTCCCGTACCCCATATGTCCGTAGAACATGCGCAAAATCTGATTGAGCGGTTGGGAGATTCTCAAATAATTGAACCAAGATTAGAAATTCCATTTTCCATTTGGTCGGGATTATTAGAACATGGTGGGTGGAGAACAAGTTTATACCATCGACGTTTGGGTCGTCCCGACCCATACAGTGTTATGCGATGGTTACGGGATGGAATGTCTCAATTTGTGGAACAAATTGGTTGGCAAAGTTTTAATCTGGAACTAAGTGCAGCAACTGCGAGAAATATTGAGGAAAAATCCGTACAAGTAGCATTTTCTCGTCAGTTAATAATTGCTGGTCAATCCTATGAATTATGTGTGACCCCGAAAGGTGAATATACGGAAAATATCTGGCGTTTTGAGCTTCGTAATAATAACGTTGGTGCAGTAATTCCTGGTGGTTTTAAGTTAAGATTACTCAGCGAAGATTTACAACCGTTTCCTAATAATGAAGATATCGCAACTACTGCTGTGGAACAATTATTTGTGGAAGTTGCTTTAGAAGCTGGTGAAGGTATAGTTTGGGAAATTGAACCTTTACCTGAAAATTACGATTATGAAATTCTGCGATTTTGAGTTAAATAATTAGATTAATATTTTGAATTTAATTTATATCTTGATTTGAATCTCTATCTCGATTTGAATTTCTATCTCGACTTGAATTTCTATTTCGACTTGAATTTATATCTTGATTTGAATTTTTAAGCTTCATTGATCATCAAGATTAATTCATAGTCAGGCTTAATGATTATTAAATTTAATTGATTCTCAAATTAAATTGGGTGTGACCCAGTATCAATTCCCCATATTTATCCTCAAAGTTGAATATGATTTTCCGTAGTTCACAATTAGGAACTTAAACTTGAGAAATGGGAACCGAGAGTTTAACCTTGTAGACTCATAGCAGATTTCAAGTAATTGAGGTACATCTCAAGTCTGTTATCAAAGAGATTGCACTCCTGACTTCTGATTTCTGACTCTTGACTTCTGATTTCTGACTTCTCTACAAACGTAGCGTGCAACGTCTCTACGACTTCCGACTCCTAAATTCTTCAAGGATTTGGAAACTCTACAGAGACGGGTTGAACGCGTTCCAAAGTAGGTGATGTTTGGTGCGGAGTCAAAGAACGAAGAATGTTTGCGACAAAAGTTAACAAACCCAATGAAACCAATAGTGCAGCACACAAGGAAAATAATGGTATGTTCTTCTTTTGGGTTTGTGTTTGAATCGCAGTCTGAGGGTTTTGTAGAGCTGTATTGGGATATTTTAAAGTTTTTCTCTGGGGTAGATTTGAGACGGGATAGCTTTTAGGGAGGATTGGAGGAGCCAGTTGTAATTCAATTTGCTTTAAACGTTGTAAGATGTCCTGAGTATCTCGAGGGCGTTTTTCTACTTTGCAAGCCATCAACTCATCAATCAGATTTAAAAACAACGGCGATATATTATTTGTTTCATTGTGCCAATGGAGAATGTCATTCTCTGCATCATATATATTGGGGGGCATTTCTAAAGGATGATACCCTGTAAGCAAAAAGACAAAAGTTCTCCCTAGTGCGAAAAAATCTGATTGTGCAACTGTTTCTCCAGTCATCTGCTCTGGAGGTTTATAACCGACAGAATCTATTTCTATCAAAGTACTTGTATTGCTTAACTTTTTTAAATAGGGCTGACTGAGTTCTTTAGCGGTTCCAAAATTCGTTAATGCTAATTGCTGGTTGGGTTTGATTATAATATTTGATGGTCTAATATCTCGATGTAAATAATTTTTTCTGTGACTTATATCGAGTATTTCTACTAACTGCTTCAACCAATTTATAGCTTGTATTTGAGAAATTGATTTGCTATTTTGCCGACGCCATTCTTCCAAATCTTTACCATCTATTTTATCCATTACCATACAATGTAGGATTAAGTTATTTCTAGTTTTATATTGGAAATATATATCATGGTTAGGAATTCCTGAATGTTGTATTTTCCCTAAAATATCTGCTTCTTGGCGAAAAAGTTCAATAGTTTCAGAATCTGTAGATAAATATTGTTTTAATAGTTTTAAAAGCCTTGTCTTATTATTTACATCAAGTTCATAGACTTCAGTAAAGTCAGTTTTATCATTTAATCGACGTTTTGCTCGATATTTCCCAAACACTTCTAATGGCGAACCACAACTCTGACAAAAGCGATTTTCCCGATTCGCCAAACAGTTAGGTTGGGGACAAGAGGGGTTAATACAAATCGTCATAATTGACTATCAAAGTATAGGTATTAAAAGATAAGGGAGATAGGGAAAATGAGGAAAATTATCTCCTTCCTTATCTTCCATACTATCCCTGTTTACTATTCATTTCTTTTTACAAATAACAGGTTGACTTGTAAATAAATTTTTCCTAAATATTTTCAATTTTGTGTTGTTAAAAATGAAGCTATAGTCCGGTTAAAATCTTCTGGTTGTGTTAGAAAGCACCAGTGATTTCCAGGTGCTTGACAAATCTGTAAATTTTTAAGAAATTTTTTGTAAGGTTGTAACTGCCATGTCATACGATTAACACCTTTTTCTGGCTGGACGAAAAGGGTAGGGATATCAATTTCTCGTGTTAAACCTGCTACTTGCATCACTTCCGCAAAAATTCCATCGCGAGCAGCAGTCGTAAACTTGCTACCCCAGTTACCATCGGGTTTTAATTCGATTCCTGCTTGAAATACTTGTTGTTGTAAAGTACTCCATCCCTGGTACTGATTTAACTGTCTTGCTTGTTCTTCAGCTGCTTCATAACTAGTAAATGGTCCCATACCTTTAAGGAAAGGTAAAACCTGATAGAGAAGGGGAAAGGTAATTTTCAATAAGCTAGGCATTTTCCAAATAAAAATTGGATCCACCAGAACCATACTATGCAAACGTTGGGGGTTTTGTGTTGCCCAAATGGCAGCTAATTTTCCACTCCAAGAATGAGCTACTACGTGAGTAGCAGACCACCCCAAACTATCCATCAGCGCTTCTAGATCTGTGATCGCAGTCGCAAAACTATAGTTATCTTTTGGTTTGCTGCTTTCACCATGACCGCGCATGTCTGGGGCAACAATGTGATAATCTTCAGCCAAATATTCTCCCAAATAAGACCAGACTAAAGCATGATCGGCTAAACCATGTAGTAATAATAAAGGGGTTTGACCTTGATTCCATTCCAGGTATGAAAGTTGAATATCGGAATGAGAGAAAGTTTTACGTACGGGCTTCATATCAACTGTTTAATCTTTGGGCTTACTTAGTGTTTAATAAGATTAAACAATCAATCAATGGAATATATCCCCAAATAGAAAGATGTAGAGAAACAAAACAAGTTAAATATGGGATCTGTTTTGGCTTGCGCGTAGCGCTATAGTTCGCAAGTTACAGATCTAGATAAATAGACCTTTCCGGAAATTAAATATGTGTAACCCAAAATCCTTGTAGAGACGTACCATGGTACGTCTCTACATTCTTTTCCGGAGATGTCTAATATACTCCTGATGAAGTTAATAGGTGTGTGTACTGTTTATAACAGTAAACTTGCAGTAAAGGAGAGAGATTAATTGTGGATATTACAGCACTTTGCAAGTAAATGAGGTACACCCTCACCCTGTCCTGACGGACATCCCTCTCCCAAGTTATGGCTGACGCCACGCTTGCGCTAAGGGAGAGGGAAAGAGGGAGAGAGTTCACGGGGATTTTTTGGTGTACCTCATAAACCTGCAATACGCTGTATTTTGGAGTGTGGTTTTAACAGTCACAGTCATTTAACGGAACTTAGACATTTTTTGAGTCAAAAAAAAGCCTCAAAGCTTTATAAATCAATGGTTTTACGTCTAATTGATTATTTCCTGGATATATCTAGTTTGAGCAATTTTTTTAGGTGCAATATCTGAGTACACTCATTACTCTAGAATCTATTAAGAATTTTTAGTAGTACTTCGTTAGTCATCACAGTAACTTGTTCTGAGAGTATTAGCGGAACATAATTAGATATTAACTGAGGTTTCTGTACTTTAGAAATCTGTAATATAGCTCTTGCTTACCGTCCTTTATACATACATCTAGAGTGTTGTCTTCTAAACAAGATAACGCTTTCTCTACAATATCAAAAGCCATTTTAATAATATAATTAGGGTTGATTAGTGTCGTCATTGTTTCTGGTTCGAAATTTTGAATATTTCCGTCCCAATTAAAATTAGGATATTCAGCCAACTTATTTAAACTTCGATCAAACTGAAAATAAAAGCTTGTCTGATTTGTATGCTTTGCTTTAGCCATGAGGCTTGCATTATGAAGAAAAGAATTTCGAAGTGAATAAAGAGCTTCAATATCACGATCATCTTCTTCATAGTCAGCGAAGTAGTACATAGCCTTTTTAATAGGACTTGCACATGGGTTTGAATATTCTAACTTGTCATTTCTCGAGTAACTAAAACCTATTTGCTCAATGACAGCAAATGAACTTACTACTGGAACGAAATTTTTCGAATAGTTCATATTGCGAGAATGACGTATCTCTTGACATATTATGGGAAGAATGGAATCCAGGTAACCATCTTTCAGTTGATAACTGTCAGCACCACCCAGATGTGCGTAAGCTAGCTCCTCAATACTTAATTGAGTTAACGACTTGTTTTTCCAGTCTGAAGAAATATTCATCTCATTTCTAGCTTAATTAATATTTATGTTTAACTAACATATATTATTCCCAAAAATATTATACAACGTAACATTCTATCTTTAGGTTCGCTTGTTTTCAGGTGCGACTGTACGAGTTTTTGCAAAGCAAGATTAATCAGTTATTTTTGTGTTTCTTACACACAATTATTATCTTTACACCCAAAATAGAATATTTGGAAACTATTAACCAACCATCCGTCTTTTTGCAATGCACGTTTTACAGTATCGTGAAAAATATCTTTAGCAGGCATTGAGAAATAATAGATTTATTGCCTTGACTCAGTTAACAACTCCTAATATATCAAGAAGTTTCCGGGATTGTTAAAAAAAAATATGATGTTTAATAACTGTTAGATTCAGTTACAAATGTAAAATCTATTGCATATCTCATTACCCCCCATCGCCCAAAACCTTACGATAAACAATCTTGTCATAACCTGCTTCATAAAAGTCGCGAATCCGCGCTTCCTCCTCATAACCACACTTACAATAGAACTTCCGAGTATCCTTAAAACTCGCCAATGTTTCTATCAAGAGCAAACGCCCTCCACGCTCTTTTAAGATTTGCTCTACATAGCGTACCATTGCTGTACCACGTCCTTGACCTTGGCGATCAGGTCGGACAGCAAGAAAAAGTAGATTCCAAGTTCCATTTGTCATCCGTTCCGGCGCGCAATAAGCAGCTGCAACTACTCCATCATCCTCGTCAGTCAACCAGAAATGACTGTTCTTATTGTCATCGCTGAAGTAATCTGTCAGTATTTTGCTCAATTCCTCAAGTTCCTTTGGCTCGAAATCGATCGCCGCATTAGCTAGAGTCAGTAGTGCGTTCGTATCATCGGGTACAGTTGGTCGAATCATAACAAACTCCCTACAAGTGTAAAAGTAATAACAGAGGATATCGAAGTTTTGTCAAACAACAAACTTCTACAGGAATTAGGTAAAATTAAAAATAACAACAGTTGTTATGCAACCATAAAAACATAACAACTGTTGTAATAATGTGTCAACATAACTATTTGACGTTGTTGTAAACCGAAAAGAACTATGAGTTATGAAGATCGCCGTATTGAAGTTGCTAAAGCAGCATGGCGAGTGATTGTCCGCGAAGGATTAGATCGTGCCAGTATGCGGGCGATCGCTCAAGAACTTGGTTCCTCAACTGGAGTTGTCACCCACTATTTCCGTGATAAAGAGGAACTAACTCTATTTGCTCTAGAACTAGTATTTGCAAGTGTTCTAGAAAACATTGAATCTTGCGCCAAGGGGAAAAAAGGAATTGAAAGGCTAGAACAGATTATTTTTTCGGCTCTACCTCTGAAAGTTAGTGACAGAGATGATTGGAAGGTTTGGAGTGCATTTTTGGGCTATTCAACCGGGCGCGAACACCTGATTAAGGAACACCAAAAACGTTATCAATTTTTACAGGAAATTCTTTGTAAAGAGTTAGCCAAATTACAAACAGCCAAAATGATTCGAGCCGATCTCGATCTCACACTGGAAGCAAATGCACTCATCGCCCTAGTAGATGGAATTGGTACTGGAGTCGTTATCAACCCCAAGCAGTTTTCTCCAGAACAACAAGAATATCTAGTACGACGACATATCAATACTTTAATGGAATAGAAGAACATTGAAATTACAACAAAGTCAATAGCCTAGTACATCGCGGCGAAAATAAAGCACCCACTTATAAAAGGTTAAAGCTAGTAAAACACACTTTTGCTGTGCTTAACACCCCACTATAGCTAGAGCCTGCGGCGACGGCGTTAAACCTTACGGTATGGCTGCGCTTACGCCGTAAGGCGCGTCTTTGCCTCTAGCTGCGCTACCTACGGATCCGTTAACGCCGGATCCGCAAGGTGACGTTAGGTGCGCTGCGATGCGCATAGTGGTATTGCTTAACTAGGAGGTGATTTATTAAACCTTAAAACAAGCTGGTTGCTCACCCCAGAGCGCCAAGGCTGAGTCGGCAGGCGGGGGACAATGAGTAATAACCCGTTTGAAGCCCGATGAACAAGGGGCAAAATGCTGGAACCCTGTTACAGCACTAGGCTTCGAGCCTGAATTTTGACTATGACTACGCAAGGAACCCTTGTCTGAAGCGTCCACACCTTGGACGTACTGTTAAACAACAGGGATGGTACGAGATATCAGGTAACTCAACCTTCTACGCGGTTGACGAAAAGGTCTTTTGGTTGGGACTGAACCGCTCTAATTATAGGGGTATAAATTATCGGCTGATTTCGGGGACACTGGGTCTGTGTCTTATGGGCGTAAAGAGGGAGTCTAAGGTCAAATATAACACATACCACTATGTGAACGTAGGAAGCATGATGATTGGTCTTCCTTGAAGACTGGGCTAACTGCGGCTGAAGTAATCATTATGTGGCAGAGCCGTCGTAGTAGTCCGAGCCAGATAAGGTCTGGTACATGGCGAAGGACGGCAGTCATTGTACAAGGAACGTTGTTTGGAATGAGAGGACTAAAATGTATGTCCGATATTATCAAAACCCAACGTAGCCTAGCCACGAAGGCGAAGCACAATCCTGAACATCAATTTGACCATTTATATCGGTTAATTTGCCGAGAAGATTGGATACACGCTGCCTTAAAATCTGTCCTTTCAAACAAAGGGGCGAAAACTGCGGGAATCGATGGCGTAACGAAAAAGCAGCTTTCCTCAGAAACGGCAAAAGCCGAATTTGTAAGTAAGTTGCAAGCCGAACTGTGTAACAAACGGTTCAAACCAAAACCAGTACGCCGCGTTTATATTCCTAAAAGTAATGGTAAGCGTCGTCCATTAGGTATTGCAACCCTCAAAGACCGAGTAGTACAAATGCTGTTGAAAATGTTGCTCGAACCAATATGGGAAAGTGATTTTCTTAACTGCTCCAACGGTTTTAGACCAGGACGCAGAACACAGGATTGCATTGCCCTATTGGACAGTTACATTAACAAACGCAGTAAGTATTTCTGGGTAATAGAAGGTGATATTAAGGGAGCATTTGACAATGTCCACCACGAAATCTTATTAAAACTCGTGGCGAAAAGAGTTGCAGACCAACGTCTCCTTAAGTTAATTGGACGCTTTCTTAAAGCGGGGATGATGCAAGGTTCTTTGTTTCATCGTACTGATATTGGTACGCCACAAGGTGCCATTTGCTCGCCATTATTGGCGAATATATACTTACATCAATTAGATATGTATTGGTGGAAGAAATACGGTAGCCTTGACCGTAAACAGAAAGAGAAACGTCGAATAAAACGACTGGGAAACTGTGCTTTGATACGCTATGCCGATGATTGGCTGCTACTAACTAATGGCGGCAAAACAGAAGCTTTGCGTTTACGTGAAGAATTCCAGACCTTCCTCAGGGAAGAACTAAAACTGGAACTCAACATGGAAAAGACACGAGTTACCCATGTAAATAATGGGGTTGATTTTCTTGGCTTCCACGTCCGACGCTACGTTAGCGGTCATGATAAACCAAAATTATTGGTTACACCTACCCAAGAAGCCAAGAAACGCCTTAAGTCGAAAATTAAGGAAATGACTAACCGGAAATGGTTTAAAGATTCCCCCTTGCTCAAGTTTACTGCGTTAAATGCAGTATTAAGAGGATGGATTGGCTACTACTGTCATTGCAATGCAAAGAAAACTGCTAAGGACTTAGACTTCTGGGTCAATGAGCGATTATTTCTTTGGTTGCAGAAACGTCACCGCCTACCACCTCGCCGGATAATGAAGATGTATAAAATACGTCAATTTCATCCAACGGGACAACGAGATAACTTGGGAATCAGGAACGGGGAAGATTACTTATACCTGTACCGAATGAGTGATAAACCGATAACCAAGTATCGGTCACGCTCAATACCAAACCCGTACTTAGAAGGTGAGCAGCCTACGACATTAACAACTCCCGAAGCTCCAATACCCGATAAAGTCTGGCTTGGTAATGCAGATAACCAGGAATGGAGAGAATTGAAGCAGGAAATTAAGGCAGAACGTGGAGCTAAGTGTGCTGTTTGTGGATGTACCTCCGGATTAGACATGCACCATATTAAAGCACGTCGAATCGGCGGTACTGATGTCAAAGAGAACCTACAACTCCTATGTAGAAACTGTCACGCTCAAACGTCTTCATTTGGCAACCATAGTCGGTTGCAATGATGGAAAGCCGGATGACGCGAAAGTGTCAAGTCCGGTTTGGGGAGAGGGATAGAGAAACACGCAGGCTGTGAAGTGTGAAGGTGCGCTCCGTCCCTACTCCATTCA
>NZ_JASJDK010000008.1 GCF_030065675.1 Mastigocoleus sp. MO_188.B34
GTTTTATTTAGTCAAATAAATCCGACAAAAAGATTTGTACCAGATAAAACGGTTCTTCCGTAGCTGTGATGCTAAATTTTCGGGCTGCAGCAATGATTTGCAATTTAATCTAAAAATGAACATCCCCCAAATCTTTCTCCAGTGATGAGTTTGGGGGATTCTCAATTGTAAAAATCTTCCGACAAATGTCACTACCGTAAATTAAGGGTTTGAAAAATTCATCCTGATGTCTCTAAAATCATCGACTCACCGATTGCAAATCGTGGATGGGATTTGGCTTCAAAAATGATGACTTTTAAACCATGACGAGCTAAAATTGCTCCTAAAGTAGAGCCTGCAATCCCAGAACTGATAATAACAACATCATATTTATAAACGACAATTAACTGATGAAGTTATAAAAGCTTATATGAAAGTTATTAATTGGGGAAGAGTTGATTCTTTCTCACAATTAATGAACAAAAAGAGTGGCTAATTAATAAATTAGATTTTTGTACATTAAATTGCAAATTTTGCGTCGGGATGAACAGTTAAATCAATTGGAGACTGTTTTAGCATTTTTTGCTACCTTTGTGTTCTGACAAGTTAGTTGAAGGACAGACTGTATATATTGCTGGTTATTCTGCATCACAAAAACTAGCAAGAGAGCGTATTTATCGTTTTTATTCGGAAAATTTGATTGGTTTTCTTTCACCTTCCGATGTTAAAAATGGTTATGAATTAATTTACAGTGGCGAACCACAACCGGGGATGAGTGGAAGTCCCATATTAGATAGTAACGGTCGATTGATTGGAATATATGGTTTGACAGACGTTGATATTAGAACAAGTTCTCCTACTTTATTTGGAATTCCTATCAATACTGCTGAAAAATTAGCGACTAGAGCAAGAATTGATTTGGGTTCCTCTGTGGCTGTATCGCCAATCAAATCTCCTTTACCTCTGAAAAAGCCTTTACAAAAAACAAGAGCAAATAATCCAAGAGTAAATAATTCTCAGCGGCTGATTGGTACATGGAATGGAAGTATAGTTAAATATGGTCAGCAAATTCAAATCAGCGTTACTTTAAAGCCAGATCGAACATATACATCATTACAAAAAATTGGTTTACAAAGCATGCGAGATCGAGGAAGTTGGCGATATTCTAACGGTATTCTCTATCAAACTGATAGCTTGGGTTTATTGAGTAAGGGTAGTATTAAGTGGATTTCAGATAATGAAGCCGTATTTACCATCATAGATAACGGAAATCCCATTTTTACAAGAGAAAAAGTACGCTATTTTCGGCAACAAAATTATTTGTAGATAGTGAGTATTAACCGAAAGTAACAAAATAGGGCTTGCGCCCTATGATTTTCGGTCAGACTAATATTTAGGAAGATTGGTGACTGGTTAGACAGATCCCAAATGGGTTCTACATAAGTGAAAATAATTATTTGTATAAATCAATCAAATTTTTCAATAGTTGAAAATAAGTAAAAAAGTGTTACCTAATCCGACACAAGCATAAATAGCTAGCCTAAGATGTATCTAGATATCTCAAAGCAATCATAGAAACATGACAACCACATTACGGACACGTGGCAATGGTTCTCTATGGGAACGTTTTTGCGAATGGATAACTAGTACCAACAATCGTCTTTATGTTGGCTGGTTCGGCGTATTAATGATTCCTACGTTGTTAGCTGCAACAACTTGTTTCATTATTGCATTTATTGCAGCTCCTCCAGTAGACATTGACGGTATTCGCGAGCCCGTTGCCGGTTCCTTAATTTACGGAAATAACATTATTTCCGGTGCGATCGTACCTTCTTCTAATGCTATCGGTTTACACTTCTACCCCATCTGGGAAGCAGCTTCTCTAGATGAGTGGTTATATAACGGCGGTCCTTATCAATTGATCGTTTTCCACTTTTTGATCGGAGTATTCTGCTACTTGGGTCGTCAGTGGGAACTTTCTTTCCGCCTAGGTATGCGTCCCTGGATATGCGTTGCATACTCTGCACCTGTATCCGCAGCAACCGCAGTATTCTTGATCTATCCATTAGGACAAGGTTCCTTCTCTGATGGAATGCCTTTGGGTATCAGCGGTACCTTCAACTTCATGATTGTGTTCCAAGCTGAACACAATATCTTGATGCATCCTTTCCATCAATTGGGTGTAGCAGGAGTATTCGGTGGTTCTTTATTTAGTGCAATGCACGGTTCCTTGGTAACCTCCTCCTTGGTACGTGAAACCACTGAAGCTGAGTCTCTCAACTATGGTTACAAATTTGGGCAAGAAGAAGAAACCTACAACATCGTAGCTGCACACGGTTACTTTGGTCGTCTAATTTTCCAATATGCGTCCTTCAATAATAGCCGTTCCTTACACTTCTTCTTAGCAGCTTGGCCTGTAGTTGGAATTTGGTTTACTGCCTTGGGTGTTAGTACCATGGCGTTCAACTTAAATGGTTTCAATTTTAACCAGTCTGTAATTGATTCTAGCGGTCATGTAATTCCCACTTGGGCAGACATTATTAACCGAGCTAACTTAGGTATGGAAGTAATGCACGAGCGTAACGCTCACAACTTCCCATTAGATTTAGCATCTGGTGAAGTAACTCCTGTAGCTGTGAGTGCTCCCGCTATTAATGGTTAATCTTAGTTCAGTTGGTCTGAATTCACTCAATCTTGGTTAACCTGTTATAGATATTTAGCCAAATTTATCTAGCTAATTCATCCAGCCAAATTAAAAAGTGCCTCTCAGGTCAAGGGGGGTGCTTTTTTGTTAAAAAAGTCAAAATTTAAAAGTCAAAAGTTTACTAATCATAGGTTTTATATCTCCTGACTCCTGACTCCTAACCCCTAACTCCTGACTCCTGTTAACCCTAATTAGAAAATAAATGCTAATTTGTACAATTAAGTCGATAAAATAATTATTCATTTCCTTGTTGCACTAGTGCTATGACCGCCACATCCCCTTCACCCTTTTCTCCTGAACAAATTGCTAAAGAAGGTTTAAAACCTGAAGAATATCAAGAAATAGTCCGGCGACTTGGACGACACCCCAATAAAGCCGAACTGGGAATGTTTGGGGTCATGTGGTCCGAACATTGTTGTTATAAGAACTCTCGCCCTCTGCTCAAACAATTTCCCACAACTGGCGATCGCATTTTAGTCGGACCTGGAGAAAATGCTGGTGTGGTCGATTTAGGTAATGGGCTACAACTAGCATTTAAAATTGAATCCCATAATCATCCTTCCGCAGTAGAACCATTCCAAGGTGCAGCTACAGGTGTAGGCGGTATACTTCGAGATATTTTTACCATGGGCGCTCGTCCGATCGCAGTCCTTAACTCTTTGCGCTTTGGTTCCCTTGAAGATGTTAAAACCCAAAGATTATTTCATGGAGTAGTAGCAGGTATTGCCCATTATGGTAACTCTGTAGGAGTACCAACTGTCGGTGGTGAGGTTTACTTTGATTCGGCTTATTCCGGTAACCCCTTAGTTAATGCAATGGCGTTGGGGTTAATGGAAACACCAGAAATCGTTAAATCTGGCGCATCTGGGATTGGTAACCCAGTATTATATGTTGGTTCTACCACCGGACGTGATGGTATGGGTGGAGCTAGTTTCGCCAGCGCCGAACTTACTATTTCATCACTTGACGATCGCCCAGCAGTACAAGTAGGGGATCCGTTCTTAGAAAAATCTTTAATTGAAGCTTGTTTGGAAGCATTTAAAACCGGTGCAGTTGTTGCAGCACAGGATATGGGAGCAGCCGGTATTACCTGTTCGACCTCAGAAATGGCGGCGAAAGGTGGGGTCGGTGTTGAATTCGACTTAGATAAAATACCGGTGCGCGAATTCGGAATGATTCCCTATGAATATTTGCTTTCCGAGTCCCAAGAAAGAATGCTATTTGTAGCAGAGAAAGGAAGAGAGCAAGAATTAATTGATATTTTTCAACGTTGGGGACTTCATGCAGTAGTTGCAGGTGAAGTAATAGCCGAACCAGTAGTTAGAATTTTGTTTGAAGGTGAAGTTGCTGCGGAAATTCCCGCCGATGCATTAGCAGAAAATACACCTTTATATCATCGAGAATTACCAGCCGAAACACCAGAATATGCAGTCAAAGCCTGGGAATGGAATATTGATTCTTTACCACATTGCACGGTATCTGGGATAAAAATTAAAGAAGAAAGACACACCTGGAATCAAGTATTATTAGCTCTTTTGGATACTCCCAACATCGCATCTAAAAGTTGGGTTTATCGTCAGTATGACCATCAGGTACAAAATAATACCGTAAAACTACCAGGAGGTGCAGATGCTGCTGTTATACGACTGCGTCCCTTAGAAAAAAATAATGATTCTTCATCCCCGGATGCGGAGGTACCCCCAAGTGGAGTTGCAGCAACAGTAGATTGTAATTCTCGCTATGTGTATCTCGATCCTTACGAAGGTGCAAAAGCAGTGGTTGCAGAAGCTGCTCGGAATTTGAGTTGTGTGGGAGCCCAACCTTTAGCAGTAACCGATAACTTAAATTTTGGTAGTCCAGAAACAGCCATTGGTTATTGGCAATTAGCATTATCTTGTCGTGGTTTAGCAGAAGGTTGTCAAGAATTATCAACACCTGTTACTGGCGGAAATGTTTCTTTGTACAATGAGACTTTAGATGCTGACGGTAACCCCCAAGCAATTTATCCCACCCCTGTGGTTGGAATGGTAGGATTAATTCCAGATTTAGCTAAAACTTGCAGCCAAGCATGGGGTGAAGTTGGTGACTTGATATATCTTCTGGGATTACCAACCAACAGCCAAAGAGATTCCAAACTTACCCTTGGGGGATCGGAATATTTGGCAGCTGTTCATCATATTGTTGCTGGAAGACCTCCGCAAGTAGATTTTGAATTAGAAAGGAAGGTTCAGGAAGCTTGCCGTCATGGTATTGATATAGGTTTGATCCATTCGGCTCATGATTGTGCTGAGGGTGGTTTAGTTGTTGCACTTGCGGAATGTTGCATTAGTAGTAAGTTGGGTGCAGAAATTACTTTAGACGTTGCTCCTGATAACTCTACACGTTGGGACGAAATACTTTTTGCTGAAGGTGGAGCGAGAATTATCGTTTCTGTATCTGCGAACCAACAAGAAACTTGGGAATCTTACTTGCAAGAAAATCTCGGACAAAATTGGCAAAATTTGGGTGCAGTAGCAGATTGTGATATTGGTTTGCGAGTTTTAAACGCCGATAAACAAACCTTAATTCAGGCTGGTATCGAAAAAATGAGCAATCATTATTACAATTCAATCCCCAACCGTATAGCACTTAAAAAGGCTGAAGATGGGACACCTGCGAATTAGGCGATCGCACATTGGGTATGGGAAAATTAATTAACCCATTACCCATTATTCAGTTAATGCGCTACCGCGCACGCTTTGCTAACAGTTTATGGCTAACGCCACGCCCTTACGGGCTACAGTTATCACTTAACAGTTATCACTTAACAGCTTTAACCAATAAATTACTTCTGACTTCTGACTTCTGACTTCTTACTCCTTACTTCTGACTCCTTACTCCTTACTCCTTACTTCGTATAAATATTTGCCTAATTTCAAATTTACTTGTTTATGGTGACCATGATTGCGATACTGTTTTAATGGAAGGTTAAGTTTTTTTTAAATTATTTGCATTTATTTGATTCAGTACTCCCATTTATTGACTTGACATCCAGAACAGGAGCAGAGCTAGCATGATTCCCCGTCCATCTACCGCTAAAGAACAATTGCATAACTCCCATAATTTCTCAGAACCGCAGCAAGTTATAGAAAATCCAAAAATTACAGAAGAGCAAAAAATCATACACCAACAAGAACGTCCCGATAAACCCGAAGAAGCTTGTGGTGTTTTTGGTATCTATGCACCAGAACAAGATATTGCCAGACTTACTTATTTTGGATTATATGCCCTACAACACCGGGGTCAGGAATCTGCTGGAATTGCAACCTTTGAATCACAGAAAGTCCATTTACATAAGGATATGGGCTTAGTTTCCCAAGTTTTTAATGAATCTATTTTAGATGAACTGCCTGGTAATATTGGCGTTGGTCACACTCGTTACTCTACTACTGGTTCGAGTCACAAGGCTAACGCCCAACCTGCTGTAGTTGAAACCCGTTTAGGTCAAATTGCATTAGCGCATAATGGGAACCTAGTCAACACATTAGATTTGCGATCGCAATTACTGGAAGATAATCATAACTTGGTCACCACCACCGACTCAGAAATGATTGCTTTAGCGATCGCTCAAGAAATTAATAAAGATAAAAATTTAAATTGGTTAGAAGGAACAGTTAAAGCTCTAAAGCGATGTAAAGGAGCTTTTAGTTTAGTTATTGGGACTCCAGAAGGTGTAATGGGTACGCGGGATCCCAATGGGATTCGTCCTTTAGTAATTGGAACTTTACCCGGAAATCCGGTGCGTTATGTTCTGGCTTCTGAAACTTGCGGTTTGGATATAATTGGGGCAGAATTTTTGCGAGATGTAGAACCAGGGGAGTTAGTTTGGATTACTGAGGAAGGCTTAGCTTCTTACCACTGGAATAAGCAAGAGCAACGTAAGTTATGCATTTTTGAAATGATTTACTTTGCCCGCCCAGATAGTATGATGCACAATGAGACTTTGTATAGCTATCGATTGCGACTAGGAAAACAATTAGCTGCTGAGTCTGCTGTAGATGCGGATTTTGTATTTGGTGTTCCAGATTCTGGAATTCCTGCTGCAATTGGTTTTTCTGAGGCTAGTGGTATTCCCTACAGCGAAGGTTTAATTAAAAATCGTTATGTTGGGCGTACTTTTATTCAACCGACCCAGAGTATGCGCGAGTCTGGTATTCGAATGAAACTTAACCCCCTTAAAGATGTCCTTGATGGTAAACGGGTAGTAATTGTAGATGATTCCATTGTTCGGGGTACTACCAGTCGCAAATTAGTTAAAGCTTTGCGGGATGCTGGGGTCTCAGAAGTACATATGCGAATTTCTTCTCCACCGGTTACCCATCCTTGTTTTTATGGAATTGATACCGATACCCAAGATCAATTAATTGCTGCGACTAAATCGGTTGCAGAGATTAGCGAACAAATTGGGGTGGATAGTCTTGCTTATTTGAGTTGGGAAGGAATGCTCAAAGCAACTCAAGAAGATACTAACACTTTTTGCTCTGCTTGCTTTACTGGGGATTATCCAGTTCCAGTTCCCGACCGACTTAAAGCTTCTAAGTTGATGTTGGAAGAAACAGCGGTTTGAGAATTGGTAATGGGTAATAGGTAATGGGTGATGAGTAATGGTTAACAGGAAAACCCATTACCTAAACCAATAATCAAAGCTATGAGTATAGTACTATTAGCTTTAAAGCATCTGCTCGTAATCTTCCCTGTTAACGGGACTTAGACAAAAAACAAGCAGAAAAAAGCCTCAAAGCCAGTTACAACAAGGGATTAATTTTAAAGCCCCTGGGTATCCCTCTTCGCGCCTAGCAAAGCCCCAATCCTTTAAAAAGGATTAGCAATAATTGAAAAGTAAAGTCCATTTTCTTGTAAACTATCTTTATCCCCAGAAACAGAAACTAAAGGTATACCCCAATCAAAACGGGCGCTGAGACGATCTTCAAGTTGTAAACGTAAGCCCAAACCAGCAGAAACTAAAGTATTTGGGTCAGAATTAGAACTGGTATTTTCTCTACCACTACGATTCCAAGCTGTAGCAAAATCAATAAAAGGAGCAACCTGCAACAAACTTTTGTTTCTTGAGAAGCGAACTATGGGAATCCTGACCTCTGCAGAAGCAAAAATACCGTTGTCCTTGAGCAGTGCATCTTGACGATAACCGCGAATACTTTCTTGACCCCCTAAACCAAATTGTTCAAATGGAACTAATGGTCGATCCGCAAATTGCATATCTCCACGCAACAGTAATAAGGTATCTTTTGCTAATAAACGTACCCACTGCATTTGTCCCCTCCAAGCATAAAAATTACTATCGGGGGATGTTTCATTAATAGTTGAATTGAGCCAATCAACTCCAATACTAAATTGAGAGCGTAAAGCGAATACTTGTTTGCGATCGCGAGATGTCCAATCTTGAAAAAACCGAATTGCACTTACTTTTGTTTTTCCTTCAGCATCAGCACCAGAAGCCTGAAAAGGTACTTGATCTTCGAGAAACCTGGCTTTACTTTCTCGACGAGATAAAGTTACACCCAAACCTAATTCCTGCTGAGTTTTTTCTACTATTAGTTGGCGAAAACTAACTTCGTAATATCGCGAGTCAGATTGGATATCAAGAACATTGAAAGGCTCTTCAATAACTTTATTCTCAGAAATCCCATAATTTAAAGATATGCTACCGTTACGGGGATTAATTGGTAACTTGTAGTGAAAATCAAAAGAATTACTACCATCAGTATTTTTATAACTTCCACTTATGCTATCGCCATAGCCCAACAAATTAGTATCACCGACCTGAATTTGACGACGGAAAGTACCAACACTTGGAGAACGTGCATTATCTAAGACCAAAGAAGTTTGAAAAGTATTTGCTTCTTGAATTTCTATCTCTAGTAGACTTTCTCCCGGACGAGTTCCAGCAGATAATTTTGCTGAAATATTTTCGATTAGGGGATTAATTTGTAATAACTGTAAAGCTTTTAATAACTTTTCCCGATTTAGGGGTTTCTTAGTCGATCTCGCAAGTCTGCTGCGGATATAACCGCGTTTAAGTTTTTGATTCCCTCTAACTTTGATATCTTCTAGCTTCCCTTCAATAACTTTTATTTCAACCACACCGTCTTTGAATTTCTGTGGTGGGATAAAAGCCCCGGATGTAATATACCCCTTACTTATATAGATCTGAGTAATTTCCGATCTAACTTTAAATAACTCTGCAATTGTTAAGGGACGGTTGAGATAAGGTGTAATAATCTTGTCAAAGTCTTTTTGTTTAAGAGCAGTATTACCAGTAATGACAAATTGTTTTACGGTTATTTGTCGAGAAGTATCACCTGGTAAAGTAAATTCTGGTTCTGACAACCTAGGTTTTGGTAATAAATCTTCTGGTGGTGGTAATGGTTGTGGTGGTTGTGGTTCTTCGAATGGCTTATTTGGAGACGGTTCAATATTTCTTGGGGTAATATTAATATCCTGTCGGTTAACATTTGGGTTTTGCACTACCTGAGAATTTACTGGCTTTGATGAGGCTAAGCTTGCAACCACGACTAAATTCAAGCTTAGACAAAGCTTACAAACAATAAATCTAAATTTTTGTGTAGTAATTTTCACAAGCACTCTTTCAAAAGCCATTCAATTAAAGTGCAGATACAAATTAAAGCGGAGATAATATTAAATCTAGAAATCTTAATCCCAAACTTTAACAAAACCAAGGTTCATGTTTATTTAAATACTTAAAATAGAAGAAGTAATCAGTATAAACTCTGATTTAATTTCAAGCTTTATTTATTCACCTAAAGTAAAATTATCATTGAAAAGCTAAACTACACTTTATGTGAAATAGAAGCTGAAAGGCTAATTAACAGAATCATTCATAGAAATCTACACAAAATTACTCGAAAGTTATCAATGATAGGGTTGTTTGTACCCCAGTTCAAAGGTCTACTAGAGTAGCTACAACTAATAACCAAGAATCAAGTCAAACATTAATTGTGGAAACCTCCCACTTGATACGTAATTCCAAGGGAGAAATTGAATTGATAGCTCCAGCTAATTTTGGGAATAATAAATTTAACACTGTCCCAACAACCTGTGCTTCTGTTCGGCAATTACATTTTCAAAGTTAAATTTTCAAATTTACATTTTCAAAAAACTAAAAAAATATATCCTAAACAGATTTTTGTAAGTTTCTAAACATAAATTTAAACAGTCTTTAAAAAATGTAAGTAATCTCTGGGCAGACTCTAAAAAGAAACATTTCTACAATATTAGTAGATTTCAAAGGATAAAAATCTTAAACTTCATAACTCAAAACTTTACTATTTCAGGTATCAAAATCAATAACCACAATCTATCAATCTATAATTTAATATTCCCTTTAGCACTAGTCTTTTTTGAATTTACGGGTGTAAGTGATGAAAAAACAAGTATTTATTGGCACTTTAAGTATATGTACTTTTTTAACTAGTTTTATATGGATATACTCTAAAAGTGCTCATGCCGTTATCTTTCAACCACCACCTGACGAAGGAACTCCGAGGGAAACAAAAGGAGGAGCATCCCGTAGAGATGTGAAATTTGTTCCACCTCCTCAACGTCAAACTCCTAGTCGAACTTCTAGTGGTGGTTCTCGAGGTAGTCTATTTGCTCCTAAACGGGAAAATGGAACTCCAAAATCTGGTACCGGAGGAGTATCTCGTGGGGATTTATTTACCCCAAAACCAGGAAATGAAACCCCTAAATCCGGAACAGCAGGAGGAGGATCTCGTAATGATCCAACATCTTCCAGTTCTCAAAATATCAATCCTCAATCTAGTGTAATTTCTCCTCGGACAATTTTACCGCTTTTACCTCAAACCTTTTTTGGTACAACAGTCTCTGAGCGACCTAACATTTTTGTTTATTTACCTGAGTCTACAGCACAAGAAGCTATTTTTAGCTTTAAAAATGCTGCCGGTAAAACCTTGCATCATGTGAAAATTCCAGTTTCGGGTAAGGCTGAAGTTCTGGCTATAAAAATTCCCACGAGTTTAGAGTTGGAACAAAATTACAAATGGTTTTTAGCATTAAAGGTTAATAATCAGCTTACCCCTAGAACACCTTACGTCAATGGTTGGATCAAGCGAATTCAACCAAATTCAGAATTATTACAGGCTATAGAAAATGAAGATGGTCTTAAACAAGCAAAAGCTTTTGGCAAATATGGTGTATGGTACGACTGCATAGAAACTTTAGCAAAACTGCGCGTTCAAAAACCCAATGATAAAATTTTAGATAAACATTGGTCAGAGTTGCTAGGTTCTGTTGAACTAAAAGATATTGACAAGGCTCCTATCGTAGCTCTAAATAATTAATTCAAGTTTACAAGTTCATAAATCAATAAATTTCAGTAGCACACATTAAAACTATGCCCATAACAAGCTATTTAATCGTTTATGGTATCTTTTGCTAGAGATTTTTTTAGATACTTCTAGGAAAGATTTCACCAATTCTTATTCTCTTTAAGTGATTTACTAATTTGAGGAGAGATTGTACGAATTTAGAATTCCAAAACCATAAACTGTATGAGAATCAACTCGCAACAATACATCAGATATTTAAAACATGATCAAGGATACATAAATAGTGTTAAAGATATATATTTCTAGGATATACATTTCTAGAATATATATTTTATTTTTTTTCAGAGACGGGATATGTCTCGTCTCTATAGTTATAAACTTGACTGTTCCCTGCTCAAAATAGATGTATGTGGCAGAAATTTAAAGCTTTATTTAGAAAAACTCATAGTGTTTTTATTATTACCCCAAGTGTTGCTCTTGTCGTTTCAGTTGGACAGGCAGTAGGACTATTTAACTTAGCAGAATGGGCAACCCAAAATCAATTTTTTCGCTGGCGCTCAACAAAAAAATTAGCTCCGGAAGTTGTAATTGTCACTATTGATGAACAAGATATTCAATTTGTAGGTAAATGGCCAATTTCAGACCAATCCCTCGCTCAATTATTAAAAAAAATTCGCGTACAAAAACCCCGCGCCATTGGTCTAGATATATATCGAGATTTACCAGAAGGAACAGGAAGAGAAGAGCTTGTACAAGTTTTTCGTACCACTCCAAATTTATTTGGAGTTGAAAAAATAACAGGAGAACGAGTCAAACCACCACCGGAATTAAAAAAACGAGAGCAAGTTGGTTTGGCAGACTTAGTATTAGATAGCGATTTCCATGTACGACGAGCCCTACTAACTGCTGTTGATAAAGAAGAAGAAAATACTCTCAAAGCAGGATTAGGAACCATTGTTGCTTTAAAGTATTTGGAAAAAGAAGGAATTACTTTAGAAAGCATTGACCCCCAACGACAAAAATTCCGGTTAGGTAAACAAATTTACCTACCCTTACAAAATCTAGAAGCTGGTTATCGGGATAAAGATTTAGGTGGATATCAAATTTTACTTAATTGGTATGGCTCGGAAAAAGCCTTCGTAAGGGTGAAGATGCGGGATGTTTTACAGGGAAATATTCCCAAGGATATAATGCGCGATCGCATGGTGTTTATTGGTTCAACTGCTGCGAGTACTAATGATTTTTTTAGTACCCCGTTTAGTTCTTCTTGGCTATCGGAAACAACTCAGACACCTGGTGTAGCTATTCACGCTAATATTGCTTTACAATTAATCCACGGAGCAAAAACTGGCACAGCTAACTTAAAAGGTTTTTCTGGAAGTGATTTTCTTGTTTGGATCATTTTTTGGTCTGCCATTGGGTCTTTCGGTACTTGGTTTTTAAGTGCTAATTGTACTCAAAAATCCCTCATCGGAGGCAATATACTCTGGGCAACTGCAGGTATTAGTATAGTCTTTCTGGGTGGTACCTATTGGAGTTTCTTAGGCGGACTATTGGTACCGGTAGTCCCCACTTTAGTTGCTTTTATTGGTAGCACGATCGCCACAACGAATGCCTATAAACAGCAGAAACTGGAAGAAACTAATAGCCAATTGGAAATTGCTAATACTCAATTACTGCAATACTCGAAAACCCTAGAAACAAAAGTCGAAGAACGAACCCACGAGTTGCTCAAAGCGAAGCAAGCTGCAGAGATCGCGAACCAAGCTAAAAGCGATTTCCTTGCTAATATGAGTCATGAATTGCGCACGCCACTCAATGGCATAATTGGATATGCTCAAGTTTTAGAGCGTTCGCCAACCATTACAGATAAAAATCGAGAAGGAGTTAGTATTATTCATCAGTGTGGTTCCCATCTCCTAATGCTGATTAATGATATTTTAGATCTTTCGAAAATCGAAGCCGGTAAATTAGAGTTATTTCCCAACAAAATTCATTTACCAGGTTTTTTAAATGGCGTTACAGAGATGTGTCGGATTCGGGCACAGCAGAAAGGTATTTCGTTTGATGTCATTCTGGATCGAAATCTACCGACTGCTGTCAATGCTGATGAAAAAAGATTGAGACAAGTACTAATAAACTTGATTGGAAATGCCATTAAATTTACTGATAATGGTGGAGTAATTTTTAAAATAGATACTATTAAAACTATTACATCTAAAACTTTAGTCACGGAAAATAGAGATATAGACAGTAAAGAAATTGTAAACCCCTCACCAGCTTGCAATATTCGTTTTCAGATAGAAGATACAGGTGTTGGAATGTCACCCGAACAATTGGAGAAAATTTTTCAACCTTTTGAGCAAGTAGGTGATGTTGGAAAGCGTCCTGATGGTACAGGTTTAGGATTAACCATCAGTCAAAGAATTACGACTTTGATGGGTAGTCAAATAAAAGTCCAGAGTCGTTGCGGTGAAGGAAGTATTTTTTCGTTGGATTTAACGATGCCGATCGTTAATGATTGGAATACACAAGAAGTAGTATCACAACAACAAAAAATTACAGGAATTCGGGGTACCCCACCTCAAATTCTTATTGTTGATGATGACAATCAGCACTGTTGCATGTTGAGTAATTTACTACAAAGTATTAGTTTTCGTACTTTGGAAGCAAGTGATGGTTTACAAGGTCTAAAGTTAGCAATTGGAAATCGACCTGATTTAATTTTACTCGATTTAGTCATGCCGAATATGGATGGCTTTGAACTCATGGTTAAACTTCACGAGAATCCCCAAACAACCTCAATTCCTATTATTGTCTCCAGTGCAAAAGTGTTTGAAGCCGAGCGTCAAAAAAGTCTAGAAGCAGGGGCAAAAAACTTTTTACCTAAACCTCTACAAATAGAGGAGTTACTTAATGCATTACAAACCATACTAAAAATTGAGTGGATATACGAGCAATCGGAATTAGCAAAACCATCTTGGAAAGAATCACAGACTTCAATTCCTGAAAGCAAGTTAATTTTGCCATCCCAAGATATTTTGCAGCAACTTTATCACTTGGCAATGATGGGTGATATCCCAACTATTGAGGAAACACTAAAAGATGTTACCAATCAGAGCGCAGAATTTATTGTTTTTACCAAAAAAATTGGAGAACTTGCAGCCAATTTTCAAACTAGAAAAATACGTAATTTTCTCGAGCAATTTGTCTTAAAGGATTCACCTCAATGACTATCAAACTTCTTTCCAAGCCCAAGTATATCCTTTTAGTTGATGACAATCCCAATAATCTCAAGGTGTTATTTGAAGCTATTCAGGGTCATGGTTGGAAGGCTTTGATGGCAACAAATGGAGAATCAGCAATTGAACAAGCAGAATATGCCAAACCGGATTTGATTCTGTTGGATGTTATGATGCCTGGAATTGATGGATTTGAAGCTTGTCGCAGACTTAAAGCTAATTCTGTCACTCAAGATGTACCGGTAATTTTTATGACTGCTTTATCGGACACTACAGATAAAGTCAAAGGTTTAGAAATTGGTGCAGTTGACTATATTACTAAACCATTTCAACAGGAAGAAGTAATTGCCAGATTAAAGTTACATTTAAATTTATCTCACCTTACCCATACTCTTGAACAAAAAGTGGAGGAGCGGACTGCTGAATTAAGCAAATCTCTAGAACAGCTACAAAAAACTCAATTACAATTGATCCAAAGTGAGAAGATGTCTACTTTGGGACAGCTAGTAGCAGGTATCGGTCATGAAATTAATAATCCGCTTAACTCAATAGTTGCAAATACATTCCATGTTCAAGAATATACTAGTGATATGCTTGAGGTACTAAACCTCTTCCAAGAAAAGTTTGCTGAACTAGATCCAAATATTGCTAAATTGTTGGAGAAAATTGATTTAGAGTTTCTCAACGAGGATTTGCCAAGCTTAATAAAATCAATGCAACACGGGGTTACTCGCTTGGAAGGTATTAGCCTTTCTTTGAGAACTTTTGCCCGTTCCGACATTTCATCCAAGGTTGAATTTCAAATTCATGAAGGACTTAATAGTACTCTAATGTTACTTCAGCATCGACTTAAAAGTAATAAAGATCGTCCCGAAATTGAGGTTGTCAAAGACTATGGTGATTTACCACCTATCACTTGCTATCCTGGACAGATAAATCAAGTATTTATGAATTTAATTGCCAATGCAATTGATGCATTTGAGGAACTCAATTGTAATCGCTCTTATCAAGAAATCATTGCCGATCCAAATATTATCAATGTAAAAACAAGAGTGAGTGACGAAAAAAATACAGTTACAATTTATATTAAAGATAATGGTATTGGTTTAAACCCTCAAATACAAGATAAAATTTTTGACCAAACATTTACTACTAAGGCTGTTGGTAAGGGAACTGGTTTAGGATTAGCAATCAGCCGTCAGATAGTTGTGGAAAAACACAATGGAACTATCGAATATAACTCAATTCCTGGTCAAAGTACGGAATTTATAGTTACCCTACCTATTAGTTGATTTTGTGATTTTTGATTTTTTAGTCTTGATATTTAGAGTTATTAATTTACCAGGATAACTAATTTACTTAGTCATACCATAGTGAAATATTATGCAAGTTTTTATACTGACCGATGTAGTCGTAAATCCCAATTGAATTACATTTAATTAAAAATAAGGTATTTTAGTAAGGTACAAATTAAATAAAGTTAATGACAGTACAATTAACTTTAGAGACAACAAGATTAAATTTACGTCCCTTATATTTGTCAGATTTAGATTCACTGCAAAAGGTAATAAGCACACGTGATATCGCTGATACTATGATTTCTATTCCTTATCCTTATCATCATAGTGAAGCTGAAAGATATATTCGCAAAAAGATTTCTGAGTTTGAATCGGGTAATTCTGTAACTTTTGTTATTGAACCAAAAGGGAACAATTTCCTCAGAGGTGTGATTGAAATTCGAGAAATTGAACTGGAGCATTCTCAAGCAGAATTAAGTTTTTGGTTAGCGGTTGAATGTTGGGGGAAAGGTTATATGACTGAAGCGTTAAAACCTGTGTTAAATTTCTGCTTTAACCATCTACATCTGAACAGAATTTATTCTTATCACATGACAAGAAATTTAGCTTCTGGTCGGGTATTAAAGAAAAATGGGTTTGTGCAAGAAGGAATTCTGCGTCAACGGGTCAAGAAGTGGGGTGTATTTGAAGATGTAGTGATGGTTGCAATACTATATAAAGATTGGCAAAATTAATAATTACCATGTCAGACTATAACTACAGTTGATATTTTATTGTTTAAAAGTAATTAACAACAGGTTTAGTAAAAAATTTTTGTTAGTACGTACCAATTTATAACAAAAGACTTTTTTAGATTGCAGTCGTATTTGTGCATTTTTAAAATTGGCGATGGCTTCGGCTATACCCTACGGGCTTATCGCATCAAATTAGCGATCGCATAATAATTATTATTTAATTGTATGAAATTTATACAAGTCCTAAATATAAGTTGGAGCTATAAATTAGAACATCTGATACAAGAAATAACTTATTCAAAATATAAATTCATTTAAATATACACTTAAAACTTTTTTAAGCCCGTAATGTATATTTTTTTTAATTATTTAATTGGGCTTTGAAGATTCTTTAACAATTATGACTGGAATGCAAAATTTGCATTAGTTTGAAATGAAGGCGGCAATTTTACTTGCCGAACCCACACATAAAATGTGTCCCATAGTTTTCAAACATAGTAGGTATACAAGAGTGGCTATTCCTCTTTTAACTTATTCTCCTTCTAGTCAAAATCAACGCGTACCTGGATATGAAATTCCAAATGAAGAAAAACCCAGGGTTTATTCAAGTGAATTCTCATACAATCCCAAAGAGATTAGTGAGTTAATTTGGGCTGCATACTATCAAGTATTTCACGAACAACAGATGCTGAGTAGTAACCGCCAATCATTCTTGGAATCTCAGCTTGCATCGGGTCAGATTAATGTAAAAGACTTTATCAGAGGATTAGCACTTTCCGATCCATTTCGCAGACTGAACTATAACAGCAACAATAACTATCGTTTCGTAGAAATTTGTTTTCAACGTCTTTTAGGTCGTCAAGTTTACGATGAACGTGAAAAACTTGCTTGGTCAATTGTGTTAGCAACCAAAGGTTTGAAAGGTTTTATTGATGAATTATTAAATAGTGAAGAGTATATGACCAACTTTGGTTATAGTACTGTTCCTTATCAAAGACGACGTATTCTACCTCAACGTTCTCATGGCGAATTACCCTTTGCTCGTATGGCTCGTTATGGGGAAGACTACCGTAATAAACTGCCTAAGTCTAGCTTAGCTGCTGCATTTAAGCCTAAATATGAGCTTTCTGACAAACCCATTGTTTTAGGTTTGTTAGCAACTTCTGCAGCTTTGATTATTGCTGTATATCTATTACCTATACTTGGTTTATTACCAAAGCTGGGTACATTTTAGACATCTAAACAGTTACTTATTAACGATGTGGACAAACCACATTGAAATATCTGTTAAAGATGTACTTTCATCTCTTCATCTGTGCTTCACAAATTGAACTGTGAAGTCTATATTTCTCTTACAGAGACGCGGTGTTTTGGATCTAACTTCAGATCATGGTATCGCGTCTCTAAAAATTATTTTGGGCTGCATAACACTACGTAATTAAGTTAGAAGATTTTAGATAAGCAAAAAACCAGCAAAATCTAGCTTTTTCAGCAGAATTTATTATAAATTGGCTTAAATCTACTACTTTTGTGGACCCACGCTATGAGACTTGGAATCCATTCCAAGTCACTTGTATGTTTGACAGCTATGTTTGATAGTCTTTGTAAATACCTGGTAGAAAAATTTTCTGATGATTTTGCAACTTGGTTGTTAGGAGAACCAATCAGCTTAACCGAGTTAAGTCCCAAAGAACTTTCTCTGGAACCAATTCGCGCTGACGCTCTGATATTAAGACAATCCGAAAAACTTGTTTTACAGGTCGAATTTCAAACTCAACCCGATCCAAAAATTCCCTTTCGGATGACGGATTATCGTTTGCGAGTATATCGCCGTTTTCCCGATAAAAAGATGCGTCAAGTGGTGATTTATCTCAAAAAAACCAATTCTGAAGAAGTTTATAAAAGCAAATTTGAGCTTGAAGAAACCATACATCGTTTTCAAGTCATTCGTCTTTGGGAGCAACCAACAGAAATATTCTTGCAAACTCCCGCTTTACTTCCATTTGCAGTTCTAAGCAATACTGAAAGTAAGACTAGCACTTTGCAGGAAGTTGCAACCCGAATAAATAACATCAATGACAAAAAAATCCAAAGCGATGTGGCTGCATCTGCGTTTATTCTAGCTGGGTTAGTATTGAAACAAGAGGAAATTCAACGTTTACTGAGGAGGGATATTATGCGCGATTCAGTAACTTATCAATTGATTAAAGAAGAGGGTGCTGAAGAAAACACTCGAAAAATTGCTATTAATATGCTCCAAGAAGGAATTTCGATTGAATTAGTTGCAAAAACTACTGGTTTAACAGTGGAAGAAGTGCAGCAATTACAAAGCACTCAAGTTGATAATCAAGCTGAGTAAATATTACTTACTTATTTTTTTCTTGTTTTGATTGAGATTTCCAGTGTGTTTGGTATGCGCTGGATTTTTTTGTGAATAGTGTGTGCGATCGCTGTAGACTGAGCTGCAAGAGGAGGAGTTTGATTTGAGTAAGTTTTATCTTGGACTATATGGGTAAAATTAATTTGTTGCTTCGTTGTTTGTGATGGGTAATTTTAAATCTTGCTCCCAGGATCTTCTAAGTTTACAATTATCTACTAAATTGGACAAATCTTCTTTAATTTGATTTCTCACACTAGCACTATCCTGAAGCCTAATAGACCACTCTGCTTCCCAAAATTCTTTTGGAAGTAATTTGACAATAGTTAAAACATGTTTCTTTACTTTTTTTGACTCAAATACATCTACCAAATCTAATTCCCATGCATATTTCAAGCGTTCAGAAATAAACTCATTCAATGCATTGATATTCACTTTCTTCATAAATGTATTATCTTTAGCCCATAATTCCGGATAGTTATCTTTGATAACTTGCCACATAGCACAAAAAATATCAACTAAAGAATCTTCATCCTCTTCCAAGAAAGTAAAAACACTTTTCAAGTATTTGATAGATTGCTCTATTGCAGCTATTGGAACTAACTTTTGCCCTTCTTTATTGTATGGCCAATCTAGCAAATCTTTAAATGGACTTGTATCTAAATCATTAATATCTCTGAGTGTCGGAGATGTGTTTCCATATTTTACACCTGCTTTTAAAAGACGATCTTGTAGTTGTTTTTCATTTAAATTAGCGATTATAGCTTTAACATTATTTGTAGATACTTTAACTGCTTTATTATTTATGACTATAAACTGAAATGCTTGCTCTTCAAGAGTAGCATCTAGCAAAGCAACAACAAGCACGGGTAAATCTTCTGAGGAATAATCTGATAGACCATATAGACGGTGTTGTCCATCGACTACATAAGCACAAGGTTTATTATTGAGTGAAAATTCAATTGTTCCCCATTGCAATTTCTCATCACATCCATTATAGATATTAATTTGTTCGCCAAAACATTCTCCTACTTTTTCTTCTAAAGAATTAAATTTTACTACCCCTTCTTCAAACGCCAAGAGAATATTATTTGGAATAGTATTCTTGGTATCCGATTTCACAAATCTAGTAATAGATTTTCTTCTCGTCTCTCTTAATAATCTTTGAATACCTTCTGGTGAATCTTGAGTTCTTCGGACTTCTGCCCACTGCTTGATATCTTTTACGAGAGCATTAAATATAAAAAAAGGAGTAGTATTTTCATCACCTCTTTGTCTCACACGACAACCAAAGTAAATTTTTTGTTCCATATTAATATCCTAATAATGATGTAATGTTAGTAATTTATTCCGGTCTATGTTCATCACAATAAGCTTGAATATTTAAAAAGTGCCAACTATCGTTAAGATTCAGTCTGCCAAAATTTAATTTACCTACAGTTGCAGCTTGTTTGTTGCATACACTGCAACTATAATTACTTTTACTTAATAGCGCTACTTTATAAGTTCTTTGCATCTCATAAGAAAAATTTGTGTCATTTTTGTCATTTACTAAGCATATTTGTTCATAATGAAAGTCACTAGCATCAATATAGTCCTGTTTGCTTTTGTTGCAAAAACTGCAAGATATTTTGAGATTAAAATCTTCCGTTGCACCTCCCATTGTTTTTGGCCATAAATGTTCAATCTCTATTTCTGCTTCTGTTTCATTTAAATATTTGCCACAGATATAACAGCGTAGTTCATTTCTTGACTTATAATCTCTAATTAGCCGTTCTCTTTTATTTGGTTTTATTTTTTTACGTTTTGCTTGAAGACAAGCCTGTAATAAAGCAAATAATTTTTCAGAACTTTCTTCTGGGATATGAGTGTTTTCTATAATAAAACGTCGAAGTTCCTGATTAAATTTTTCAGGTGGAAATTCGTCAGTTTGATATTTTATTCTTAAATACTCAGCAGTATTAATCAATCTCCTTAACAAATAATTAATACTACTTTCGTAAACTATTTTAGTGAATTCACCATTTGCCATCAAACCTTCATCAATTCTTAAAATAAAAGATTCTGGTTTTTCGTAATCTGTATTTTTGTAATCTTGAGGGAAAATTACTTTTAAAAATTTGCGTAGCTCCTGACCAGGATTACTATCATTCTTCGATAACATAATAATGATTAACAGATGTAAAAATTATTTGCTATTTTGGATTGTATCAAGTGTAACAAATTTGTCACAAGCTTTTCATTACAACACAAATATCTTCAATGTTGGTAATCACGAAATAGTTGAAAGCCCTATCTTCTTTGGTTCCACAAAATTCTCCTTAAAATCCATATTTTTATTTTCAAAAGTCCGAATCCAAGCTAAATCTTTCCGAAGTTGAGCGCGTTCTACTTTATCAAGACTTATGCAACTGTTATAAGTCCTGTCCCACTGGGATTAAACATGGACACATCTAAAAATCAAAACTAGTACGCATCAACCCGACCCAAATCGTATCATTATCAGCATTATGTTCTGGATTAGTAATCGCCAAAAATCCAGGAGTGATAAATATTCTGTCGGTAATTGGGTAGCGATAAGATAATTCAAAATGCAAAGAAGTATCTTCATCTTGACGTTCTACAACATCATTATTAGTCACTTTGGGAGGCATACCAAAGACAAAACTTAATTGACTACCCAACTTACCTAAATCTTTTAAGGATGCTGTAACAGCCCAACTCCAGATATCTGCATCACTTCCAGATGAACCACTAAAACCACTAACGCTAGGAGAAGTCTCAGCATTAGCTTTAAAGTAACTTCCCCAACCTCCTAAAATCAACTTATCATTCAATTTGTAAGTAAATTGCAAACCAAAAGCATCTGAGGAAGTTGCAGTATCACCACCAAAGGGTAATTGAGCAAATTCGCTACCTTTATTCCCCGTAATATTAACGGTTGAACCAGGGTCTGGTGCATAGTAACGACCGTATGTTAAAGCAACACCAACTTTATCAGATGGGGTATAGGTTACCTGAGTTAATGCAGTATATTGACCATTAAATAGTCCTTCATCTGGATTGCTACCAGAAGTTGTTAAGTAACTGATACCTGCAGCTAACTCATCGGTGAATTGATAGTAAGCAACTGCACCCGCACCAAAAGCAAAGGAATATATCGGACTTTCACCACCAAAATTAGATATTGAGGAGACAGGATTAAGAGCGGGGAAAATTCGAGTGGGGAAGTCTGCAGCTGGCGCGATCGCAATTATCCCACGTTCGCCAACGGGAAATTCATAAAACAGGGTACCTAAAGTGATATCGTTACCAGTGTTGGTTGCACCAACCAAGCGAGTCATATCCGTACCAGTGAAATCAGCACCAAAGTTGCTAACATTTCCTCCTTGTATTCTGGCTCGCAATCTATCTCTACCTGTAAAACTGGTATCAAAACTGAGGCTCGTTCGTGCTGATAAAGTCGGAATTTCGTCTAACTCTTCTGTGGGATTTTCATTTGGAGAAACAGCTTTGCTATTACCAAAAGCGCTAATTAAATTAAAATCTACAGTACCCCGTAAAACAGTTGTAGGGCTAAACTGACGTTCTTTAAGAAAGTTAACTCGTTCTTCTATATTATCTATTTTGGCAGTAATATTTTTTAGTTCTGTGGCAAATTCTGTTTGTAATCTTTGAACAACTGCTAATTCTTCTTTGTCTGAAAATCTATTATTTAAACTGTAAATTGAACGTCCAATTTTTAGTAAACAAGCATTTAAAGCTGCTGCAAACTCATAACGAGTCATTACTCGATTACCGTTGAAAGTTTTTTCGTCAGAACCAGTAATACAACGGTATTTTTCTACCAAACTACGTAGCGCTTCATAAGCCCAATCTCCGGGGCTGACATCCTCTAATTCATTAACATTAATAATTCCATCAAATCTAGGAGGCTCGCGATATCTTGGAGTTTGTGATAATAATCCAGGAAAAGTAGAATTTTTCTTTACTTGAGATTGTGAATTAAGAGATTGTTGTGAATTAAAAGATTGTAAATCGGAAACAGTTTCAGAATAATTGTCTTTTTTTTCCTGCGCTAATACCGGAGATAAAGTTAATAAACCATAGCCCAGCATTACTGAAGTTAAATTTTTTAATATAGCAAATTTTTTCATTTGAATATTTTCAATAATTTATTTATCGTTCATAACTTAGAGTATTTAGCTCTAGCTCTTCGGCTTAGAAAACTTTTTATAACAATTACTAGTTAACCATTAGCAATTACCCATTACCAATTACCTAATAAGGACTAACCTTGAACTCATTGTTAATACTTTCAATGACTTTCTGAGTTACATTTTCGGGAATTTTTGTATACCCTAACTCTTCATTAAAACTTTGACCCTTAGTTAAAATCCATGTTAATAATTCCTTACTTGCTGTGACTGTATCTTGGTTGGGATACCTTTGACGAAATAACAGCCAAGTCAAACTAGCTAAGGGATAACCATCTTCTGGGTCATTAATATTTTCAGTAGTAAAGTCTTCCTGGAATTTGATATTAGCTAAGGCTTTCTTCGTTTCTTCCAAAGTTGGTCTAACATAACGTCCAGATTGATTCTCAATCCTAGCGATGGGTAGATTATTTGTTTGAGCAACATTTACTTGAACATAACCAATAGCACCATCAATTCGCCTAACTTCTCCTGCGACTCCACTATCTTGAGGATGACTAGAAAATACTTCAAATCCCCAATTTGGTTTTCTACTCGCTGCTATTTTGCCATTAGTAATTTTTTGTAAATATTTGCTTAAAATAAAAGATGTACCGCTACTATTAGAACGAACAATTACTTGAATTTCTTTATTAGGAAAACGAGGATTAACTTGTTGCCAGTTAGAAATTTGACCTGTAAATATTTTTGCTAACTTATCGCGAGACAATTTAACATTAGTAGTTACATCTTTGAGATTATAAACAATAGCTAATGCACCTCCCCCCGTTGGTACCATTAACAAACCATCTTCCATCTGATTTTGCTCAATTGGGGTAGGAATGAAAGTGCTAGATCCAAAATCTACAGATTTGTTAATAAATAACCTAATCCCACCCCCACTACCAACATCCGTATATTTAAACTTTTTACCTGTTTCTCGCTCATATTCTGTTTGATAACGTTTGTAGAGAGGTTCGGGAAACGAAGCACCAGAACCTCTAAGAGATTGAGCAGAGACAGGATTGGTATGAGAAACAATTGTAGCGATCGCAGTCAGTGCTACTACTGCTACAGGATTAATGATTGTACAGGTTTTCATGAAATGCTTTGAAAGACTGAATTTTCTCGGCGATCGCGAACATTTGAATTACGAAGGTTTGAATTATGAACGTTTAAATTTGTGGATAATTACTCGATCGGCTTCAGCAGGAATTTCAATCCAGAAATCATCATCAATGACAAATTCATAAAATAATGCACCTATACGCGTACTTCGCCAGCTGCTAACAATTTTCCCATTTGGTACCCATCGCCTGAATGCTTTCATGATATTTTCAGGAATAGCACTGCTGTCTACTTCTTCGTCAACTTCAACAATTGTTCCATTGGGAGTCGCATCTACAACAAATTGAAAACCTTGTTGGTTTTGACCATATATTTCATAGACCATAGAACCGTCCGATCTCATTTCTACTCCTGCTTCTGTTGCTTCAGATCCAGTAACAGTTTTGACAGAAGTAATAACAGTAATTGGTACTTCTGAAAGAGGTATTTTTCTTTCTATTCCTCTTATTCCTCTAGAAGCTTGAGCGATGGAGAAACTTTCTCTCTGTGGTAAAGGTTGAGCTTTTACATCATTGAAAGAGATTGAAGAGGTGAGAATAGCTATTCCTGTAGCGGTTAAAATTCTGTGGGTTAAAACTCTGTATAAGTTAATTGTAGAAATCATTTTTAGGATTTAGATTATTAGGATAAAAAATCAATTTTAATTAGCGAGATTTCCAGTCCATTTCAATGGATTATGTATGACTAACACCACGTACACTAAGCGCTATTAGACAGGGAATAAACTCCCTGACGGTTCTGGATGCTAGTTGCGATAACAAATGGTAATTATTACAGCACCATTTATCGTTCATTGCAAGATAATATGCCAAACCCAAAATTCTTGTAGAGACGCGCCAGAGGCTTCGCCGACGCCGCAGACTCTGGCGCGTCTCTACATCCCATAGCGGACGATCGCGTAAAACACTTTCTATTAGCCGTTCCCTTTTTCTCAAATCTTGCACCTAGAAGTATAAATAACTAAAAGTAAAATTAATGGTTATTAATAAGACTTTTTTTCAAGGTTTCTTTAGTCCTCTTTTAGAGGACTTTGCCTATAAGCCTGGGACTTTTAGTCCAAGGTGGTCAGGTACACTGAGTATTATTTATTTAAGCGATTTTCTTGGTGCAAGATGTGAATTTCCCTACAATATATTTGGAAGTCCAACCTTCTTGGGTTCCACAAAATTCCCCTCAAAATCCACAGTTTTGTTTTCAAAAGTACGAGCGCGAGCTAAACTTTTCCGAAGTTGAGCTAGTTCTTGCGTATCTTGGGTACCACCCAGAATATATACCAACAACTTTGCTGCGAGTTCCCGTCCAGCAACTAGTACTCGCTTTCGATTCGGATCGTACAAAACCCCATACCACAAAGATTTCGGGTACTCCATCCCGCTAAAACCACCTTCCCGGTCAAACTTAGTCAACTTCTTGAAAACATTTTCTAAGGAAAATCCTTTTTTGAATACCAATATTCCCAAAGCTTGTGCTAACGCAACTTGACCTACAGGACGGAAAAGCAGATTTCCTTCACCACCACCATCCTTTTCAAAACTAAAGCGTCGCAAACTCGGTGTCTGTTCATATTCCAGCAATCTGTAACTAGATAAACTCGCTAAATTATCGAAAAATTCATGAAAATGTTGAATCCCTTCCTCTAATTCCTCATCTTCAGGTCGTAGAGGAATCAAACCTTTATCTGAAGGTTTCCATTGGGGATATCTATGTCCTAAATATTTTTCGGACATCTCTTTGAGTGCTTGTAAGGTGGTTAAAACCGTAGATTTTGCTGCTACTGTAGCACTATTCCAATTTACTCGGGGTTTTCTATCTTTCTTTTGTTCCAAAAGCGGATGACTTACAGCAATCTTTCTGGCAACAATGGAAAATCCATCATCTTCATTTAACTGTGCTAACTGTCCTTTACTTAAAGGTGCAGCCATCAAATTAACATGAACAAAGGTTGACCTTACTCGTCTTCTTGCTTCTTCGCGGGTTTCCCCTGTCGCAACCGCTGAAATAAACTCGATTCCAATCTTTTCTTTGGGTAATTTTCTTAAATAAGCCGGAGAGATCTGATACTGTTCGATTAGATCGTCGATTGCGATCGCACTTCCGTAGGGAGATTTATCTTTTTTGTAGCGTTCGAGTTTTTGGGTTTTCAGTAACTTCATCAAACCCTGTACTCCCATCAATCGATGTTGACCATCCAAAGCATAGATAGTAACGTCATCTTCGGAAACATTAAGCAAGCCAAAATTACTATCTTTACCTAAGGGTGTGAATTGGGTAGTAGATTTTTTGGCGCATTTCTTCTTATTCCATTGCTTAGCTTTAGGATTATCTACCCAAGGTTGGTTGATAACGACCAAAACTGGGGGGAACTTATGATGTTTTCGAGATGCTAGATACTGTACTAATGGTGCTTGACGCGACCAATCAAGGGGACGCTGTTGAATTTCATCAATACTATCAGCGTCAATTTCGATATTATCTGTTGCAGGATTATACTTATGCTGTAGTAATGGTAAATGAGAAGCGAAATTAACCCGATTTGCAAACCATTCCAATGTGACAGAACCTACATAAGCCTCAGTACCACCCATCTGAGTTTTTTGAACTATCAGTTGTTCATCTCCGGAAAAATACTCATCGAATAGAGAAGCAAGTAACTTATGATTACGTTCTTCTGCATCATCATACTGACTAAAAATATCGGCGATGGGATCGGATGCACTAGCTATCATATTAATATCTTGAAGTTAAAATCCTGACACAGATTAAATATATAGAAAATTGAGACATTATAAATTAAGTTTTTAAAAACCTTAATTTATGTAATACTAGTTTTGCCCTTACTCAGATAAATTCCAATCAATTATTTGAGGGGTAACTAGAGAATCCTTGTATCGATATTTGTTTCCCTTGGTTAGTGTAACTTGGTGGATTATAGCAATCTTCATAATTATTAGGACATTTTTCTTTTTCCGGCTCCCTTTAAAGCAAAATATAATGTTCCAAATAATATGTTCTTTGCTATAAAACAAGAGTTTCCCGCTTGACTTTGCAAAGTTGTATTTTAACTAGAGCAAAGCTTGAGTGAAAAATCCTCTTTTTAGAGAAGGGTTTGGGAGGATAAAAATTACTATTTGTTTCCTAACAGCGTAAAAGTTTTAGAAACTTAACTTACGCTAATGCACTTTTAAATTTTTTCAACCTAAATTTTTAGACTTAAATTTTTAGACTTAAATTTTTTAAGTTCAACTTTCCAGCTTAAACTTTCCAAATTAAACTTTCCAAATTAAACTTTCCAGCTTAAATTTGTTTAACCTTAACTTGTCCAATCCTACAAAAGCAGTTAAACCCAGGACAGACCAATGACCACAACCCAACAAAAAGAGAAAAAAAGTCAAAGTCAGCGGACTGTCGCAGATTTAGTAGAAGACATCCAGAGTCTCACCACAGAAATCCAAGAATTATATTGCTTAGACGAGGTTCCTTGGGTGATTGGATATTCTGGTGGTAAAGATAGTACCGCGACCTTACAACTAGTTTGGAATGCGATCGCGCAACTACCACCGGAAAAGCGCACCAAAACGATACATGTAATTACCACAGATACCCTGGTGGAAAATCCCTACGTTTCCCAATGGGTAAAGAATTCTTTGAAGCAAATGAAAGTAGCAGTTGAGGAAAAACAATTACCTTTTGAACCTCATTTACTGCAACCAGAAACCAAAGATACATTTTGGGTGGGTTTAATTGGTAAAGGTTACCCAGCACCCCGGGGAAAATTTCGCTGGTGTACCGAACGTCTGAAAATTAGTCCCTCGAATCGGTTTATTCGCGATGTGATTCGTACCAATGGTGAAGCAATTTTGGTTTTGGGAATTCGTAAAGCTGAGAGTACCAGACGTGCGAACAGAATGAAAAAATGGGAAGAAAAACGAGTCCGCGAGCGTCTCAGTCCCAACATGAATTTACCGAATTCCTTAGTTTACAGCCCAGTTGAAGATTGGCGCAACGACGAAGTTTGGCTATATCTCATGCAGTGGGAAAATCCTTGGGGGTATAGCAACAAAGATTTATTTACCATGTACAGAGGTGCGAGTGCAGATAATGAATGTCCTCTAGTAGTAGATACATCAACTCCAAGTTGTGGTAGTTCTCGGTTTGGTTGTTGGGTTTGTACCTTGGTGAGTCAGGATAAATCATTATCAGCGATGATTCAAAATGACGAAGAGAAAGAATGGTTACAACCCCTACTAGATTTTCGTAAAGAATTAGACATTGAAGAAGGTCGTAAAAGAAGAGATTTTCGCCGTAGAAGTGGAGATGTTCAACTGTACGAACGCAACATAGAAGGTGACATTTCCGTCGAACCAATTCCGGGTCCTTACCTTAAAGAAGCTAGGGAAGATTGGTTAAGAAAACTTCTCACGATGCAAAAACAATTGCGTAGTACTGCGCCGGAAAATATGCGCGATATTACTATAATTACCACAGAAGAATTGAGTGAAATTCGTAGGATTTGGCTCGAAGAAAGACATGAGTTTGATGATAGTGTACCCAGGATTTATCAAGAAGTGACTGGAGAAGAATTTATCGATCCCCGACCTGGTGCTGACTACAGTTTACTAGGTAGTGATGAATGGGCGGTATTGGAGGAAATTTGTGATGGCGACGGAATGCATTTAGAATTAATGGCGAAATTATTAGATACAGAACGTCAATATCGTAAAAAATCTCGTCGCGTGGGAATTTATGAAGCATTAGAAGGTTGTTTTAGAAGTAGTTCTCGGACTCCAGAAGAAGCAATAAAAAATGCTCATTTCAAAAGAGATTTAAAAGATGCTGTTGATAAAGGAGACGTCGCAAAAGTCAAACAGCTAACTTTGGGAGATGCAGTAGAACAAGAGGAAAATGAAAGTAAAGTTCCGGATTGGGCGAGTATGAAGTTTAAGAAGAAAAAGAAGAAATAAGAAGTCAGTAGTCAGGAGTTAGGACAGACCGCGCTCTAACGAGCGTTAGCGGAGCGGGGCGTAAGCACAGCAGGAGTCAGGAGTCAGAAGTCAGAAGAAGTTTATTATCCGGATTACCAATTACCAATTACCCATTACCAATTACCAATTACCAAAGCATGAAATTCCTCGAACTAGTCCTAAAAAACTTCGGACCATATTCTGGCGAACAAGTTATTAATCTCGATCCTAAAACTGACGATGAAAATTTACGTCCAATAGTATTATTGGGTGGGATGAATGGTGGGGGAAAAACCACCTTAATGGATGCTATTCGTCTCGCACTTTACGGTCATCGCGCCCAATGTTCTACTCGGGGTAATTTAAGTTATAGTGATTTCCTTTCTCAATGCGTTAATAGTCACGCCCAACCTTTTGAGAAAACCCAAATTGAATTAGCTTTTGAACATATTGAAAATAACCAACCTGTAAAATACAGAATAGTTAGAAATTGGTCCAAACAACCTAAAGACGGTAAAGATAGTTTGGGGATTTTTGGTGAAGAAGATAAAACTTGGGGTATTGATACTTTAACTAATATTTGGGATGAATATATTGAAAATCTTTTACCATTAGGTATTTCTAATTTATTTTTATTTGATGGTGAACAAGTTAAAGAATTAGCAGAACAGGATGTTCCTCCTGCAGCAGTTACTGAAGCAATTCGAGCATTATTAGGTTTAGAATTAGCCGAACGTTTAGCAATTGATATTGATATATTAGTTAACCGCAAGCGCAAAGAATTAGCAGATACAAAAGATTTAGCAAATCTCGAAGAAATTGAAGCACAATTACAACAGTTACAAACAGAATATGATGTAGAGACGCGCCATGGCGCGTCTCTACAGGAAGAATTAAAAACAGCAGAAAAAAATCAACAATCGGCATTTGATAAATTTGTTTCCGATGGTGGTAAGATTGCTGGTGAACGCGATCGGCTGGAAAAACAAAAAGTAGCAAAAGCTGATGAATTAGAAAATGCTCGCGAATCAATGTCCGAACTAGCAGCGAGTGCTTTACCCTTGACATTAGTTGAAGACCTATTAACACAAGCACAGAGACAAGGGGAAAAAGAAGTTAAAATCCAACAAGCCCAAATGGCGCGGGAAATTTTAGAAGAACGAGATAAACGTTTACTTGCTTGGATTAACCAACAAGAAGTTTTAGCTACCAAAATCGATGAAATCAAAAAATTTCTCGAACAAGATGTCGATACATTAAATTCTAGTTTTTTACAAGGACAAGCATCTTGGTTGTTAACAGACGCCGAAACTTTGAGTCAACTGGGAAATATTCTTTACTATTTACAAAATTCAGAAAAACTCGCCAAACAACAACTTACTAGTCTAAAAAATAAAGAAGAAGAAATTATCAACCTCGAAAGACAAATCCAAAGAGCAGCAGAACCCGAAGAATATAAAAAATTAGTGACAACACTTCAAGAGTCACAAGATAAAGTTGCTCAACTCAAAGCCAAACTCGAAACAACAAATCATCGACTCACAGAATTAGCAGATAGCATCAATAAAACCAAAAAAAGCTTACAGGAATATAGCGTTGAAAATATTGATCGCCGAAATCGAGAACATATCATAGCCGCATCAGCAAAAGTTCAAGAAACCCTGAAAATTTTCCGGGAAAAACTTACATTACGCAAACTCAACAAACTTGAAATTGAAGTAACAGAATGTTTTCGTTACCTACTCCATAAATCAGATCTAGTACACCGTATCGCCATAGATACAAATACTTTCAGCCTTTCCCTCTATAACCAAGCAGGAAAAACAGTACCCAAACATCGCCTTTCAGCAGGAGAAAAACAACTACTTGCGATCGCATTTTTATGGGGATTAGCCCGCGTATCTGGACGTAGCTTACCAGTTGCGATTGACACTCCCCTTGGACGTTTAGATTCTTCTCACCGCACTAACTTAGTTGAAAGATACTTTCCTTCAGCTTCCCATCAAGTAATATTACTTTCCACCGACACCGAAATCGGCGAAAGAGAAATCAAAACTCTGCGTCAAAACGAAGCGATCGCCCACGAATATCTTCTTAAATACGATCCAAAATCGCGTCAAACAACAGTAAAAGAGGGGTATTTTTGGTGATGGGTAATTGGTAATTGGTAATGGGTAATTGTTTATGAATTAGTTTGATTACCGATTGAGTTTAAGTAAGCATTTAGTT
Organism: Mastigocoleus sp. MO_188.B34; assembly: GCF_030065675.1. GTDB lineage: Bacteria > Cyanobacteriota > Cyanobacteriia > Cyanobacteriales > Nostocaceae > Mastigocoleus. Next base: position 31,215 of record NZ_JASJDK010000008.1, read on the forward strand.
TTGGGGATAATTCATCGATAATTGATTTGAGAATATTTACTTGTTCACCTGTTAATAATTTACGTTTATAAGCTAATCTCATCCAATGAATCGTCTCATTTAGAGAACCTCTAGCTATTTTAATAAAACGTTTATTGTCTTGAAAGTTATAACGTCCTCTACCTTCTGCTATATTAGCCCCAATGCTATCTGCAGCACGGACCATTTGCTTACCAATAGTGTTTTTAGAAAAATAATCCCAAAATATAACTATTTTCCAAATTTCATTAGCCAAATTTTCTGCTAATTTATATACTTCTAATTTTTCAAAATCAGGTCTTCCCATTCCCAATTTCCAAATTTACTTTCTCAACTCATAATTCCCAATTACCCATTACCCATTACCAATTACCAATCCCCATGGAAACCCCAATCGAACGCATTCGTCTTTCCCAAACCGCTAAAGAGCAACTAATTAAACTCAAACGTCTAACCAAAATCGATCAATGGAATATTTTGTGTAGATGGGCTTTATGTCGCTCCCTAGCAGAACCAACCCCACCCTCACCTATAGCAATTCCCCAAGATAGTAATGTGGAAATGACATGGCGCGTATTCGGTGGGGAAATCTCTGATATGCTGCTGCTAGCGCTCAAACAACGCTGTTATAACGATGGTTTGACTATCGATAAAGAAACTCTCGCAACCCAACTTCGTCTCCACCTACATCGCGGTATCAGTTACTTATCAGGCGATCCAAATATCAAGAAAATTGAAGATTTGATTGAATTAGCCACCAAAAATTGAAAAATGGGTAATTACCAATCACCAATAAACAAGATTAAATTGGTGTCTACAAACTGTCTGAACTGATGTCAGAAGCTACTGTAATTGAACGTCACAAAGCTGCGATTCATCGTAATGATATATCCCGTCCAGTCAAGCTAGCAATTGAATTAGAAGTTCTTACCAAAGAAACAAGCTTTTTTGATTATGGATGCGGACATGGTGGTGATATCAAACGACTGAAGCATTTAGGTTATAAAAGTAAAGGTTGGGACCCTTATTACGACCCGAAAAAACGCCGGGTTAATTCTGATATTGTTAATTTAGGATACGTTTTAAACGTAATTGAAGACCCTGAAGAACGTTGTGAAGCTTTATTAAAAGCTTGGGAATTAACTAATAAAGTTTTAATTGTTTCTGCACAAGTTTTAGTTAATGCTCCCAATAGCAAAACTCAACTTCCCTATGGTGATGGTATTGTCACATCTCGCAATACTTTCCAGAAATATTATGACCAAGAAGAACTGAAAAAATTTATTGATGAAGTTCTCAAAGTCGATGCAATACCTGTTGGATTAGGAATTTATTTTGTATTTCGAGATGATAATCAAAAAGAAAGCTTTCGTCTTGAATGGTTTCGTTCCGGTGCGATCGCACCAAGAATTAGAATTGCTGGTAAAAAATTTGAAGATTACAAAGAATTACTAGCACCATTAATAAAATTTTATACTAAACGGGGTAGACTCCCAGTTAAAGAAGAATTAGCACCACAAGATGAAGAAAAAATCTTATTAGAAATTGGTAGCTTTCGTAAAGCATTCAAATTAATTTTACAAGCAACCGACGAAGCAGAATGGGATGCGATCGCTTACCGTCGTTCTTTAGATATTCAAGTTTATCTCGCACTCACCCAATTTGAAAAACGTCCGAAATTTAGTGAGTTACCTTCAGAAATTCGTCATGACATCAAAGCATTTTTTGGAACTTATCAAGATGCTTGTGAAGTCGGCGATCGCAAACTATTTAGCTTGGGGCAAACAGAAGTATTAAAAGCTGCCTGCAAAAAAAGTAAAATCGGTAAATGTACTCGCGGTGCTCTTTATGTTCATTTTTCTGCGCTTGGGGAACTAGATCCTATCCTGCGAATTTATGAAGGTTGTGCAAGTCGTAATTTTGGACGTGCAGAAGGTGCAACTCTAATTAAACTTTGTATTGATGAACCGCGAATATCTTACTTATTTTATCCAGATTTTGATGTAGACCCCCATCCAGCATTAAAAGCAAGTATCAGCATTCACTTACAAACATTTAAAGTAACTCGTAGCGATTATTCAACTAGAATAAATCCACCAATATTGCATCGTAAAGAAACTTTTGTTACTACCAATTATCCACGTTACGAAGAATTTGCCGAGCTTACGAGAAAAGAAGTTGAATTGGGACTTCTGGACCAAAAAAGCGAAATAGGTACCCGTAGAGGTTGGGAAAAATGCTTAGCAGAAAAAAACGTAGAAATTAAAGGACATCAGATATCAGTTCATGACTAACGCCACGCCCTTACGGTCTACAGTTAACAGTTAACAGTTATCATATAATCTCCCAATTCCCATTACGATATAGCGCTAACCTTAACGCTACGTTTTACCAGTCACCAATACTGATGACTGTTCTTCTTGTGATGTGCTACAACGAATTGATTCCACACACAATATAAGAGAACATTACTTCTTTTCAAACCCCATAATCTCTATGTATTGTAGGCGCACGCTCAACACTTTCATTAAACTCAAAACTTCTATTAAAATTTCGTTTCAACCCATGCTATTGAGATTTAAGTTGATACAGCAAAGTCAGCACAGATGACCTTTATTGTTTATCATGAATTGCGAACGGTACACGTGAAGGATATTTAGCACACTACAACTAACAAGCAACTTGAGCTAATATGCTTTACTATTCAAAAATATTAGAATAATCTTTACTTTTATGGAAGCTTAAGATTAATACAAACCACGTAAATTTTTCTTTTTATGACGAAGTTTACAGAACTCAAAAACCTCACTACGTAGTTTGGTATTAACTATAAATCTTATTATCCAATCCAAATATTTATAAGTTCGAATAAAAATAATGATGTAAATCGGTGAATGATTTTGCTACAGCCTTTATAGAAAAACAATGTGTATCTAATATTCTGTTATGTTACTTTCTCCTAAAACTGGAAATTGTTTGCATTGAACAATTGGGGATTATCTTTTATTGTTGAATTCTTTGCTTGTTTAATTAACTTTATCGTTCCAGTATTAGATAAAACATAATTAGATTAATATTCCTGGTTATTATATTCATTTGTAAGTAATTTGATAATAGTCACAATAGCAGAATTTAATAATAAGTAAAATTATTTATGATTAAGAAAACTACTACTTTTATTTCTACTGTGATCCTTTCATTTACTGGTGTCTTACTAGGTTACGTTGTCTCCCAGTTGATTTTAGGATACATGCAGTTGAACTTAGTTACATCTTTAGGAACCTTCAGCCTAATTGTAATTTTTGGAACGATTTATTATCTTTTATTTTGGGAAATTAAACAAAGCAAATCGCTGAAATTACAGCAAGAAAGAGGTATTGAAAGAGAAAAGCCCATGCGCGATAGTCATTATAGAACCAGATTGATTGAGATGTTAGATGGTGACGTCGAAGAAGCAGAACGTCGATTTAACAAAGTTAAACAAGAATATGACCCCGACATGCCGGAAAATTTTTATTGGGAAAAAGCTTTATCTCACTTCAAACGCGAACAAGCCGGTTGGGATTAGGTTGGGGATTGGCGGATGGCGACTGGGGACTGGGGACTGGGGACTGGGTATTGGTGACTGGAAATAATAATAAGTAATGTTAGCGCCTAGCGTTAGCGTACCGTAGGTATTGCGGGGCGCGTAAGCGCACAGTAATGAGTAATGAGTTAATAATCCCTAATCTCTAATCCCTACATGGCTAACGCCACGCAATACCTAGAGGCTTCGCCGACGCCGCAGGCTCTAGCTGCGCTACCTTGCGGATCCGGTACGCTTACGCTAGGCGCTAACGCCAATCCCCAATCCCTCTTTTAACAAAACTTTAGGTATCATGTTACGGTAGGGTATCTTAGTTTCTAAATTCGTATGTCTATATTTCGTCAGTACATCGCTCCCTTACTAGTAGTGCTGATATTTGTTTGCGCTCTGGTTGCAGTTAGTGCTCGAATCTTTTTACCTTCAGATATGGCTGCACCAGCACCTATTGAAACTGATGGGGAAGTTGGATTGTCCTTACGGGGACAAGCTCTTGCTTTTTATGCTCCGGAGTTATAAAAAACTAACTACAAAAAATAGTAAATTCAATTAATATTTCAATTTATCACTAGTTATTGGTCATCAGTCAGTGGATAAATGACAAATGACAGATGAAATATAACAAATGATAGATGACAAAACAAATTTTACCTGGATACCAAATTCGTTCTGGTTCTACCTTGGATCGAGCGCTGTTGGTTAAGTTTATGCGGCTAACTTATCAAGATATGTTTCCCCAGCAAGACTTTTCTCATCTAGCGCAAACAGTCGAACAGTATTTATCGCCGCAAACACCTCTATGGTGGGTTGATTTTGTTGGAGAAACAGGAAATAACACAAATAGAAAAGAGTATTCCTCCATTTCTTTGTCTTCTCCAGTAGGATGTTTATGGATCGGGAATGCTGTCGATCAAGTTTCCGGAAATCGTCATGCTCATATCTTTTTGGTTTATGTTGTGCCCCAACATCGTCGACGTGGTATAGGTACTGCTTTAATGGAACACGCCCAACACTGGGCAAAAGAACGGGGCGATCGCCAAATTGGCTTACAGGTTTTTCCGGCAAACACAGCAGCATTAAATCTTTATCATCATTTGGGTTATCAAACTCAGTCACTGTGGATGATAAAATCTTTGCATATTGAAGATTAAATTGATAGAAAATTTAAGTTGATAAAAAATTTATTTATCCTGCCACAGGATAATAGTTATACGGTTGCTACTGAGTAACACATACAATAAAGCTATTATCCGTACAGGATTTTATGTTGTTTTGGGGATGTTACAAAATCATCTCAATTTACCATTGAAATATGTATGACGAAAAAGAGTTAAGTTTATTAGAAGCAGAAGCGGAATTCGAAAGTCCACTGGATAGTATGGAGCCACTGACTGGAGAGTCAGAAATACCCAAGCCAGATCCGGAGGAAATGCTCCCATTATTGGAACATCCCCAACCGCAACAAAGGATGTTGGCAGCACGTGCTTTTTGTGACATTGAAGATGCGCGGGCAATGCCACTTTTAATTAATCTATTAACAGATACCTGTCCTTTGGTGAGGGTTAGTGCTGCTTATGCGATCGGACGCAATCCAAGTCCAGAAGCTGTAGAACCGTTAATAGAACGACTCAATAATGACTTTAACGGTTATGTTCGTAAAGGTGTAGTGTGGGCTTTAGGTAATTGTCGAGATCCACGCTGTCTTACTTCTCTTACAGATGCTTTAAAAACTGATATTCCAGCAGTACGTTTGTGGGCTGGTAGCGCTTTAGCACAGATGTCAGATGTTGGCTATGAAGCTGTTGTGGGCTCAATGCCGGCTTTAATTGAAACCTTAGTTAAAGATCCTGTAGCTGCAGTCAGAAGTAACTGTGCTTGGGCGATCGGACAATTGTGTCGCCAACTTCCATCTAATGTTGTTTATGCAACAGCGATTGATGCTTTGATTGAAGCCTTTGCTGAAGATACGGATTTGGGAGTACGCGAAGATGCAAAGTCGGCCATCTTAGGAGTTGGAGATATTCGCGGACTACAAATGATTGAAACTTTGGAACAAGAAGGTTGGTTTTGATTCAGTTATCAGTTTATGGCTAACGCCACGCCCTTACGGGCTACAGGTAACAGGTGAAGTTTGATGTGTATTGGGAAAGCTATGTTGCTAGACGAAAATACATCAAGAAAAATTTATACTTGTAGCAGTCATAGTAAAGCAACAAACTGAGTCTTAAAAATACTGCTACCACAACAAACCTATTAACAAGAAACTAATAACTATCGCTCTTAACTGGTAAGCGACCACTGTTAACTATAGCGTTAGCTATTAGCTGTTAACTGATATAGCTGTCGCCATTATTTTTAGGACGTTTTTCTGTTCCCCGTTCCCTTTTCCCTGTCTTGGTCAGCATTCCCACCCTGCGGGGTGGCTGCGCCGGATGGTTGGTACCTGTCGGCGGCGCGGGGTTTGACCGCCGCTTTTCCCCTTAAACCAAAATTATAATGTCCTATAGGAATCCGGTTTGATTTCTGAACGAGTTTTTAGCTTTCAAGCTTGCTACATAAGCTTTTGAGTCTCAGTATATTTTCAAAAATCAAATATGAGTCCTATAGACGAGGTTTCTATTGCTATAACTGTTAGCGCAGCGTGCGCGTTCTAGCGGTTAGCGGCGAAAGACGACGCACCTACGGTGTTCACGTAGTGCGTCAAACGTGTAAGCGCACCCTGCGTGACGTTAGTCAGAGGCTTTGCCGACCGACGCCGCAGGCTCTAGCGTACTGTAAGTATTGCGCATTAACTGTTAACTGTTAACTGTTAAACTACTCCCGACCCTGAAGATACTTCTACTGTCTGCTGAGGTTGGGGTTGGAACATAAACAGCGAGTAAACCACATCGCGACGGATGTTGGTCATCATATCCAAGAATAGTTCATAACCCTCACTCTTGTATTCAATTAATGGATCTTTCTGTCCGTAACCCCGCAGACCTACAGATTCGCGTAAAGCATCCATTTGCTGTAGGTGTTCCCGCCACAAAGTATCAATCCGCTGCAAAATAAAGAAACGTTCGGCTTGACGCATTAATCCCGCCTGGAATTGATCTATCTGAGCTTCCTTCATGTCGTAGGCGATACGTACCTGTTCGTGTAAGAAGGCTTTAATCTCAGCCATTGACATATCTTCCAACTGAACTGGTTTTAGGTCTTCTAATAAATAAACAAATTCTTTGACCTTATCGACCAATTTATCCAATTCCCATTCTTCTGAAGGTAATTCTGGATTGACATAATAATTAACGATGTCATCCATTGTTTTTTCAGCGTATAAAATAATCTTTTCTTTGAGGTCTTCACCTTCTAAAGCACGACGACGTTCGGCATAAATTGCACGACGCTGATTGTTCATTACTTCGTCATACTCAAATACTTGCTTACGAATATCGTAGTAGTAAGTTTCTACTTTCTTTTGAGCATTTTCCAAGCTGCCAGTTAACATTTTAGATTCAATGGGCATATCTTCTTCCACATTGAACATATCCATTAGTCTGGCTACGCGATCGCCACCAAAAATCCGCATCAAGTTATCTTCCAAACTGAGGAAGAATCTTGTAGAACCAGGGTCACCTTGTCTTCCAGCACGTCCCCTGAGTTGGTTATCTACCCGGCGAGATTCGTGACGTTCCGTACCGATTACGTGCAACCCACCCAGACCTATGACTCGGTCGTGTTCTGCATGGGTGAAGTTTTCATACTCCCTTTTAACAGCTTGATAAGCATCCCGCAATTTCTGAATTACAGGGTCTTGTGTTGGTGCTTTTTCCGCAGCAACAGCAACTTTTTCTTCTGCTTCTAATTCTGGTAAAGAACGTTCGCCATATTCCCGAACAGCTGCTTCTACTGCTTCTTTGAGTATTTTTTCAGTTCCTTTACTTATTTCTACTGGAAAGACCTGTGGTGAAGCCTTCCAAGTTTTGACTTTACGACCGAGAACAAATCCTTCTCCAGCACTATTTGCGCTTGGTAAGCCCGATGCTGTGTGAACGCCAAAAGTATCTTCATTATCTGGCTGAACAATTCGGGGCATAAAATATTCCCGTACCTTCAAACGAGCCATATATTCTGAGTTACCACCCAGGATAATATCAGTTCCTCTACCCGCCATATTGGTAGCAATGGTAACGGAACCACTACGCCCTGCTTGAGCTACAATTTCTGCTTCTCGCTCCACGTTTTCCGGTCTAGCATTCAATAACTCGTGGTGAATTTCCAATTCCTTCAATAATTCACTGAGATATTCAGATTTTTCTACACTGGTGGTTCCTACTAGTACAGGTCTACCTGTTTCGTGCATTTCAGCACATTCTTTTGCTACCGCTCGCCACTTACCAACCTCAGTCTTAAAGACCATGTCAGCCATATCTTTACGATTTCGCGGTCTGTTAGTAGGAATTACAGTTACTTCCAGTTTGTAGATTTTTTCAAATTCAGCTTCTTCTGTTTTTGCAGTTCCTGTCATTCCACCTAATTTGTCATACAGCAAAAACAAGTTTTGGTAGGTAATGGAAGCTAAAGTTTGGGTTTCAGGTTGAATATCTACATGTTCTTTTGCTTCAATAGCTTGGTGTAAACCATCACTCCATCTTCTCCCTGGTAAGACCCTACCAGTAAATTCATCCACAATTACCACTTCACCGTTGCGGACAATGTAATTTACATCTTTAACAAATAGTTCTTTCGCTTTAATCGCATTAAATACAAAATGTGCCCAAGGGTCTTCTGGATCAAATAAATCTTTAACTTCTAGAAGTTCTTCCGCTTTTGCAAAGCCCTCATCTGTCAGCAATACATTACGAGCTTTTTCATCAACATCATAATGTTCTTCTTTGTCCAGAGATGCAGCAATTTCTGAAGCTTTCAAATACTTTTCTGTGGGACGTTCTACCTGACCAGAAATGATGAGTGGAGTTCGCGCTTCGTCAACCAGAATTGAGTCCACTTCGTCAATTACACAGTAATGAAGCGGACGCTGCACCACATCCTTCATTTCCGTCGCCATGTTGTCACGCAGGTAGTCAAAACCGACTTCACTATTAGTTACATAAGTAATATCACAGTTATAGTTTTTCTGACGTTCCTGTGGCGTCATACTTGACTGAATCAACCCGACACTCAACCCTAAAAAACGATGTACCTGTCCCATCCATTCAGCATCACGTCGAGCCAAATAGTCATTCACGGTAATTACATGGACACCCTTACCTGTCAAAGCGTTCAAATAGCTGGGCAAGGTTGCAACCAATGTTTTACCCTCACCCGTTTTCATTTCCGCAATCTGTCCGCTGTGCAGAATGATACCGCCCAATATCTGTACGTCAAAATGTCGCAAACCTAGAACTCTTCGCCCAGCTTCTCGAACCACAGCGAATGCTTCTGGCAAAATATCATCCAGAGTTTCTCCTGCTGCCAAACGCTGCTTAAATTCTGGCGTTTTGCCCTTAAGTTCTTCATCCGATAGGGCTTTTATATCTTCTTCTGCAAGATTAACATCCGTGACAGATGGTTGATATCTTTTTAGTTTACGAGCATTAGGGTCGCCGAACAGATTTTTTAGCATGACAGGTTTTTGAACAAAAATATAGGGTGATCGAATTTAAAGGCAAGGTTTGCGATAGAGTAGCTTGACGCTTTCCCGTCGTAGGGAGACACTTTAGTGTCTACAATGTCATATGTAAATTATTTACTTTATTTCACCTAAACATGCCTGTTTAGTTTACCAACGGTGTTCACAAAATGGTATTTAAATGAAGATTAACTTTGCAGTGGGATAGAAATAAGCTAATTAGCTTACTTTCACAGTCTGTTTTAATTAATAAATTATATTTTAAACATAATTAATAGTATCATTTCAGCCCCTGCAAAAGCAGCGAACTCCGACCAGGAAAGGTAGCGTTTCCCGTCACTAGCCCTTTTATAGCTACAGGTCAAACTAAGTCATTGGGGAATAAGTTTATGGTTAATGCGACCTTATGTAGATGCTGGGGAAGGTACGAGTTTATCGTTGATGATTTGAAAGCTGATTACTTGAAATTTAACAACTCAATGGTTAATAAAAAATAAAGATAGAAGTATGAGATGTAGAAGAAAATCTTCACCTATTGCTTTGGGTTATCCCATTCTGAGGATAGACGACGGAAATTGTAATCACTAGCACCAGGGTGACAAGCAACACAACTACCAAGTTTTACGGGACGGGGTAATTTTACTTGGGGATGTAGAGCGTTGAAATAACGGGAAGAATTAACGCGGTAGGGTGTTCTTTCATCTTTTTTGTGGGGACGGGAAAAGGTAGAAATATATCTCCATACCAAAATACGTCCTGGATCTACCAATGGTTTGAGAGTTGCGCCGTAGTGTTGGGAATCTTCCAAAAGATTTCTCCAAGTTTGGCTAGGTAAAACAGCAGGTGGTAAGGCAATGTGACAACTAGAACAGTTTTCTAAGTATAGTTCCTGACCTATTTTGTGTTTTGCCGGAACAACATCAACAGTACCAATTTCCGTTGAAGGAACTGCACTGTAAGCATTATTAGCAAAAGCCAAAAGCCATCCCATTCCTAAACTCCAGACTAAGACTATTACAAACATTCCTATAGATTTGTGTCTTACCTTTCGGCGATATCTACGCTTCAACATCTACAATCCTCCTCACACTCATCTGTTCTGCAAATAATTGCTTCTCGGTCGGTTAATGGTTGATTATTATAAGTCTGGATTTCAACCTATTTTTGTTTCCTGAATTTCAATATGAATATATCCTGTAAGTAAATATTCGAATGTATATGGTATATTTGCGACTCATACCTTTGGACGATAAATGGGTTACATATTTTGCTAAATTTGCTTTTAGTTAGCCCTAAACTTCAAAATATCCTTAAAAGTTTATGTTAACAGTCAACTTCCTCCACAAGTAAGGTGTGTTACTGCTTAAAAAAAACTCAGACCTAATGATGGATTTAATGTAAGCCGTAGCGCAACGTCAACTAAATCAATTCCCAGTAGGGTGTATTACAGCGCAAAAAAAAAACTCAAATCGTAATAACATAAACTCATATCTTTTTTAAAACCTTCTTTAATATGCTATTCATGGTGATCGAGCGATTTAAGGACGGTAAAACCAAAGAAATATACCGCCGATTTCAAGAAAAAGGGCGGATGATGCCAGAAGGCTTAAAATATCTGGATAGTTGGGTTGAAGTAAACTTAGAGCGTTGTTTCCAACTTATGGAATGTGACGATCTGTGTCTGTTGCAGGAATGGATATTGCAGTGGCAAGATCTAGCTGAATTCGAAATAATTCCTATCGTCTCCTCAAAACAAACAGCAGTACTTGTTAGTAAAATGCTGTAATTCCAAGCCATTACCAATTACCATATGCCGCTAAGAACGCGCGGCTGCTAACGTAGTGTACCGTAGGTATTGCGCCACGTGAGGGGTGTGGCTGGCGTAAGCCACGTTTGGACGCGGCGTAGCCGAACATCCGTAGGATGCGTCCAAACGCGCAGCGCCTTCTCAGGGGCGGGCTCTTAGCGGAGCGTGACGCCAGTCATACGCCACGCTACCGCTAACGCCGTTAGGCGCAGGCGTATACCAATTACCCATTACGGAATCGGAACCGATCGCAACAAACGCTCCATAACACTTCTAGTGCTGCGCCCGTTATTTGGTATGAGACGATGACACAGAACGTAGGGAGCAAGATATTTGACATCATCGGGAATAGCGTGATCGCGATCGCATAAAAAAGCTAAGGCTTGGGTCGCTTTTTGTAAAGCAACAGTACCGCGAGGACTAATACCAAGGGTAATTTCCTCGTCATATCTGGTAGTTCTGACCAGGTCGAGAATATATTGCTGTAATATTGTTTCAACTTTGACTTGGGCACATATTCGACGTAACTCCTGTACTTCTTCTGGAGTAATGCAAGGTTGTAAATTATTGACGTTGAATTCACCTTGAAGATTTTGCAGCATTTGTAATTCTTCTGCTGCTGAAGGATAACCCAAACTTAATGAAATCATAAATCTGTCCATTTGGGCTTCTGGTAGAGGAAAAGTTCCTTGATATTCAACTGGGTTTTGTGTTGCGATGACAAAGAAAGGTTGGGAAACTGCACGAGAAACCCCATCGACTGTTACCTGATGTTCTTCCATAACCTCTAGCAAAGCTGACTGAGTACGAGGTGTAGCGCGGTTAATTTCATCAGCAAGCAAGACATTAGCAAATACCGGTCCATGGAGAAAATTAAATTCTCCACTTTTAGGATTCCAAATGTTGGTACCGGTAATATCAGTCGGTAATAAATCTGGGGTACATTGCAAGCGCTGAAATTTACCATCAATAGAACGCGCTAAAGATTTCGCCAGCAATGTTTTGCCCACTCCAGGAACGTCTTCTAATAAAGCATGACCGCCAGAAAGCAAAGCTACTAGTATTAAGCGAATAGCATCATTCTTGCCAACAATAGTCAAAGCTAAATTTTGTTTGAGGGCGTCAATTTTTTCTCTCATGCAGTAATGGCGATTAGGGATTAAGGATAGCACTGCGTGTCCCCGCCTGTGCTAACACACCGCTAGAGCCTGCGGCGTCGGCGGAGCCTCTGGCGATTAGGAATTAGAGATTAAGGATGTAAGGATTTAAGGTTCTTACTTTCCCAGTCGCCAGTCCCCTATCGCCAATCCCTAGTATTCCCACTCAAACCTCACAACTCACTACCAAAGAAAATTTTTGCGTTGATGCAGTCTTGTTTTATTTGATTTTTTAGAGCTTCAAGACCGGAAAATTTTTGTTCGGGACGTAAAAACTTCTCCATTCTGACTTTTAGTGTTCGCTCATAAAGATCGCCAGCCCAATCAAATAAATGTACTTCTACAGATAGATTTGCACCATTTACAGTTGGACGACTACCAATATTCATTACGCCCAAGCAATGATATTCGTACTTGTTTGATACGTCATTCAGAATGGAAACGCGGACAGCATAAACTCCTTTACGCGGCAAAAATTTATCTTTAGGTATTTGCAGGTTAGCGGTAGGGAAACCAATCGTTCTACCTATTTGCTCACCGGTAACAACTTTACCAATTAGGGCGTAAGAACGACCCAGCAGTTCATTAGCTTTTTCCATATTCCCTGTTGCTAATATTTCTCGAATAAGGGAAGTACTTATACGTTCTTCCTTACCCGAGTTATCTATTTGAGTACTTCCCTGGGTTTCCAGAGAAATAATATTGACAGGAATGTTATACCTTGCAGCAATGAACTGTAAGTCTTGGGCTGTACCCCGACGCCGGGAACCAAAACGAAAATCCTCGCCCACGCTGATGCGAGCAGCCTGTAATTGTTCCACTAAAATCCTTTCTACAAAATCTTCAGGACTCAAAGCACACAAAATTTTGTCAAAAGGTAACATCACTAACTGCTCCACACCCAGCGATCGCAGTTGTTCAATTTTTTCCTCCATTGGGGTTAACCAAGCTCTAGGTTTACCCGTAAAATATTCTTGGGGATGGGGATTAAATGTTACTACTGTAGAATAAGTATGAGAAGAAGGAAGGCTTGAATTAGCAGTGAAAGTGCTTTCACCATAAATGTTACTAATTTCCTTTTTCCCTCCACTCTGCCATTCTCCCCTTATTTCGTTCTGGGAAGTCGGTAATATTGGCTCTATCACCCGTTTATGACCGCGATGAACGCCGTCAAATTTGCCAAGGGCAAGGCATGTTGGTGTTAGCGCCAATTCAGTTGAAGAAGTAACCCACACAGAACACCCATTTTGAGACAAATTTAGCACGTGGATACAAAGATTTTAGATTTGTTCGAGAACTATTTAGAAGCTTCTAGAGTGAAAACTTCCTTTCACTTTAGTATTTGCTCTTCCAAGTAACCCTTTTACTGGATCCAAACAAAAAAGGGTAAATTAGTTAAAAAATTCATGACAGAACTGACCAACTTCTTGGGTTGGATAAACTCTTTGGTTGGATATTTGTATTTCTGTTTGAATTAGCGCCCATAGATTTGTTTTGGATTAGTTTTTCAGTTATTGAAGGAGTTAATGTTAAAGCCCTCAATCACCAATCTAATCTAAAATTTCTAATATCTCCGAATGCAAATTCTACTATTTTTGACTTACTAACAGGAAATTTTTTTTGATAAAGGGGTTAATAACAGACTGCGAAACAGAACATAGATAACTAAAGATATTAGTTGTTTAGGATACATGGACTTGAAGTTCCATACCTTCTTTCGCCATTATTGCTCCAGAAAATTTTTCTTTTGCCTCTTCTCCAACTTTATCTAGAAAATCATCGTCATGAGCCGGGTCATGATGGAAAATGACCAATTGTTTCACATTCGCAGCTTGTGCAACTTTGACTGCTTCTTGCCAAGTGGAATGTCCCCAGCCAATTTTAGGGGAATTTTTACAGTAATATTCTTCGTCGGTGTAAGTGGAGTCATAAATAAGGATATCGGCATCACGTGCCAACCACAAAACATTTTTATCTAAATGGTCGGGGAAATGTTCGGTATCGGTAATATAAACTGCTGTACCACCCTTCCAACTAACTCGATATCCAACAGCTTCCCCTGGATGGTTAAGTGGTGCTGTTTCTACTGTCACATCATCTATTTTAATTTCTTCTCCAGCTTTAATATCCCGAAAATATAAATTCGCCTGCATAATCTGCAAGGGTACTGGAAAATTGGGATGAAGCATTTGATCGTTAAGGCGCTGCTCTATTGTTGAACCATCAGGTGCGATCGCGCCATATATATGAAAAGTATTTCCTTTAACAAAACCTGGAGTAAAAAAGGGGAATCCCTGCATGTGATCCCAATGGGAATGGGTAAAGAAAATATGAGCTTCTGCAGGCATTTCAGATAGTAATGACTTCCCCAAAACATGTAGTCCCGTACCACAATCAAATACCAAGCGTTTTCCTCCAACTCGCATTTCAACGCAAGAGGTATTACCGCCATAACGGACAGTGTGTGGACCTGGACATGGTATGCTGCCGCGAACGCCCCAAAAATGTACAATAAATTGATTTTCAATTCTAGACATAAGTATTGCTTGCCGTGCAAAGCAAGCGATAAATACAAAATTGTTACTTTTTATGTGTTAAGTTGATGGTGTCCAGTTGCAAGTGAGATAAGAAAGCGTTGGTTGGTAATCCAAATTTCTTAATTCATGCATTATTCATGCATTTTTTGCTAAAAACATTTTTAGGACTCCGAAACATACAAATTTTCTTCTGTAGTTAGGGTTAAGAAATATTTTTTTCATTGGATCTAATTTATAACTTAAATTTTGCCTCAATGCATTTAACGTAATCTTCACTAACAAAAAAGATTTAAAATATACTCGAAAATATATTATTTTTAAGCAGTTTATCTAAACCGCTCCCGTATGTGAGATTGTATTGCAAAGGGGTAATACTAATATATTTTTTAGCAATTACATGAACATCTACTGGTGCAGTCTTCGGCAGTCCTAAACTTTCTGGTGGTTCCAAATCCTCTTGGACTTCGCCTGTTAGCCAGTAATAATTTTTTCCTCTGGGATCTACTCGACGCTCAAAAACATCGATATAGCGTCTTATTCCTTGGCGGGTAAAGATAACTCCAGCTATTTCTTCGGTTGGAATTGGGGGAATATTAATGTTGAGTAACATTAGTTCTGATAAAGGTTTTTCTCCTAATTGACCGACTAATTTTTTAGCAAAATCAGCCGCAGGCTGAAACTCAGCACAAGTATAACTAGCAAGACTAAACGCCAAGCTAGGAATTCCTTCAATTACCCCTTCCATCGCTGCAGAAACTGTACCAGAATAAAGAACTTCTGTCCCAACATTTGCTCCTTGATTAATGCCGGAAAGTACTAAATCTGGCGGAGAATCTAGCAAAGCCCACAATGCCAATTTAACGCAATCAGAGGGGGTTCCATCACAAGTCCAAGCACGAACACTGGGATGGAATACTGATTCAATGATTTCGGCACGAATTGGTTGATGTAGAGTTAGTCCGTGTCCTGTTGCCGAACGCTCTCTATCGGGGCAGACAACCGTAACATCATGACCGGCTTCGGCTAAAGTATTTGCTAAAGCACGAATACCTAGAGCATAAACTCCATCATCGTTACTAATTAATAGTTTCATTTTTAAATGGTTATAAATTGATATTTGATGTTCGTTAGCTAAGAGTTATTGTCAGTTGTTATTGCTTATCCTCACAAGTGCCTATCTAAAAAAATATATTTTGGAAATATATTTTGGCGATTAGGGTTAGCATAGCGCGAAGCTTTAGCCAAGCGATGCGATGCGTAAGCACAGACATGTGAGTGTTTACAGCGTCGTATGGGGATTGGCAACTAGAAAGATAAATTATATTGGTTCCCAAACCGTAATTAAAATAGGTGGCATCTGTTCCATTATTTTTGATACGGATTAGGTATATTACTAATGTGACCTTGTTGGTAGATCATTAATTTTGGACTAAAAGTTCGAAAGTAATAATTATTAATTAATTTGTATTGAAGTTGAACCCATGACGAATCAGCCCAGCAGCTTAGAGGCTCAATTATTAACACTGCGACAAGAAGGAGAAAGTGCGATCGCAGCCAGTGACAATCTCGAACGCCTAGAGGAACTACGGGTCAGCTACCTGGGTAAAAAAGGACAGCTGGGTTTACTGTTGCGGACAATGGGTAAATTAAGTGCTGAGGAAAGACCGAAAGTTGGGGCAGTTGCCAATACAGTAAAAGAAGCGATCCAAGCAGCCTTAGAAAAGCAACGTGAATCTTTAGAAGCAGCAAAAATTCAAGCACAATTGGAAGCTGAGACTATAGATGTTACCATGCCGGGAATTTATCGTCCCCAAGGTCGGATTCATCCCCTCAATGGCATAATTGATCGAGCGCTAGATATTTTTGTTGGTTTGGGTTATACAGTAGCTTCTGGACCAGAGATGGAAACAGATTACTACAATTTTGAAGCACTTAATACACCGCCAGACCATCCCGCCCGCGATATGCAAGATACGTTTTATCTTCCGGACGGGAATTTACTGCGAACCCATACTTCATCGGTACAAATCAGGTTTATGGAATCTGAGGAACCACCGATTCGTATCATTGCTCCTGGGCGAGTTTATCGTCGTGATAACGTAGATGCTACCCATGCGGCAGTATTTCATCAACTGGAACTTTTGGCTGTAGATGAAGGGCTAACATTTACCGATCTCAAAGGCACGATCAAAGAGTTTTTACAACAAATGTTTGGCGAATTACCTATTCGCTTCCGTGCAAGCTATTTTCCATTCACCGAACCTTCAGCCGAAGTTGATTTGCAGTGGAACGGACGCTGGCTAGAAGTAATGGGTTGTGGAATGGTCGATCCAAATGTACTTAAAGCCGTAGGTTACGATCCGGAAATTTACACTGGCTTTGCAGCAGGATTTGGTGTAGAACGCTTTGCCATGGTACTACACCAACTAGATGATATTCGTCGCGTTTATACCAGCGACTTACGGTTTTTAAGGCAGTTTTAGGGATTGGGGATAGCACTGCGTGCTATCCCCAATCCCTACCTCCGACAATTATCACAATGTCCGCAGCGTAAATTTTGTGCTTGCTCCTTAAAGCCAAAAGCATTTAGCAAGAATTTCCAGCGACATTGCTTTGTCATCAAATATTGATTAGTTTGCTTGACTGCAGTTAATTGGGTAGACAAGCCAGAAGAATTACACTTTTTTATACGATATTTAAATGGGTCGAGCCACTCTAACTTACCCATGCTGTGCATTAGTGATAGCACTACTTCACCCTCGGTAAATTTCTCAGCAACAGTATTTACTTCTCCCATAACTGGTATTTTTTTAATCAATTTCTGAGCAGATAATAATTGCGATCGCATTTTTTCGGTAAAAAACTTTTGTCTTTGTTTGTCCTCCGGATCTAGCCATCCTGTGGGTTCACTAATTAAAGTTAATGCTCGAGCAGGTTTCCCATCTCTACCCGCTCTTCCTATTTCTTGCACGTATTCGGAAAGCAATAATGGTGCATGGTAATGAGCAACCCAACGCACATCAGGTTTATTTATACCCATACCAAAAGCAGAAGTACAGACAACAAAAGGTATTGTCCCATTCAACCATTTTGCTTCAATATTGCGACGTTCCTCTGCATCTAGTCCACCATGGTAGCTAGCGGTTATGTAACCTTTATTTTGCAGCCACGTGGATAATTCTTCGCTGTCTCGCCTTGTACGGACATAAACTAAGCCCGCTTGTTGAGATTTTCCTCTAACAAATCCTTTAATAAAACTTAATAATTGTTGTTGTCTGGATCGTGGAGTCCAAGCAATGGAAATTTTGGGATGAAGGTTAGGGCGATAGGGATTGAGGCGATAAATTTGTGGTTGTTGTAATTGTAAAACTTGTTGGATAACTTTTTGTGCTTCCAAGTCGGCTGTTGCTGTAAATGCCGCTAAACTTATCTTTGTTCCTGGTGGTTTTGATTTTTGTAATGTTTTTCGCACTGCTCCCAAACGACGGTAAGCGGGACGAAAAGTATCTCCCCACTGTACAAGACAATGGGCTTCATCCAAAATTAAAGCGTTAATTTTTAATTGGGGATGACACAGTTTTTCCCATACCTGAGGACTAAGTAAAGTCTCCGGAGATAAATACAGTAATCTCAAACTTTGTTGTTCTAATGCTTGCAAAGTTTTTCGTCTTTGCCAAGGGGGTAATTCACTGTGTAAAAGAGCTGCTGGTAATTTTTTCTGTTGTAGTTCAGCCACTTGGTTTTCCATTAAAGCAACCAATGGCGAAACAACTAAAGTTAACCCTGTTTGTAATAATGCTGGAAGTTGGAAACAAATTGATTTTCCCCCACCTGTAGGCATTATAATTAATGCATCTTTATGGGCTAATAAATTATTAATAATTTCACCTTGGGGAAAGCGGAAATCTTCATAACCCCAAATACTTTTAAAGCTTGCACGAATTTGACACCAAGATGGGATTTCAAGTTGATTCATAACTTATATGGGTTGGTAGATACACCCCTCTCATTGCACCTTTTTATTTGACGAGACTTAAAATATAGCGTTACTTTTCATAGCTATGGTTCAGTGATTTCATCCATATTATCCAATGTTTTTCTACAGAGACTAGTATGTAATTCTATGTATATAATTACATACTGATTATATAATTTTATATATATAAAAAGTGGTTAATAATATTTTTTTGATTGGCATTATTGAGAAGTATTTTATTTATTCAAATACTTCTATTAGAAAATAAAATTAAATACTATATAGATTATGCTTTATTTAAAATTCAAAATATAAATAATATGTTTTTTTAAATTTATTGAATTAGCATTATATCTGTTTATTTTTCTATTTAAAATAGAAAATCATCTACTATTGATAATAATGAAATTTTATGATTCAGCATCGATTATGATATTTTTTTTTAAAAAACTAATGTTTTCAAATGCTTTCAAAATGTCTAGAAAAATATTCTAAAAATCTATCTAAAATTATTTATATTTGGGCGTTTATCAAGAAAAATATAAATCTGAACCCTGACTTTATAACCCCGCAAATTCTATGGTTCGCAATAACCAGGTCAATAAGCAGATTACAATGTATTCAGTTTTCCCATGACTGGAGTTAACAATTTCATGAGAACGCAAACTATCAGGCGATTACTAAAGGCGTCACTGAAAGTAGCTGTGTTGTCTGTGATGATATTCTGGTTGTGGACTGGAAATAGTTGGGCACAAATCACTACGAACACAAAGATTGAACCCTTAATTGAAAAATTAGCAAGTAAGAATGTCAGATTTACTGATGCTGCTGATGCTTTGGTTAATATCGGTGAACCTGCTGTTGGGGCTTTAATTGAAGCTTTGAAAAATGAAGATAGTAACCTACGTTGGCGCGCAGCTTCGGTATTAAGCGATATTGGTGTAGAAGCAGCACCTGCAGTTGAAGCTTTGACATTAGCATTACAGGATGACGACCCGCAAGTTAGACTTTATGCGACCATTGCTTTGGGAAATATTGGTGAAGCAGCAAAACCTGCAGTACCTTCATTAATTGCAGCTTTACAGGATAAGGAACAATATGTACGAATTTATGCACCATCAGCACTACGAAAAATTGGTGTAGAAGCTAAAGTCGCAGTTCCGGCATTAATTGGGGCGTTAAAAGATAATAATGTTGGAGTACGTCTGAATGCTGCTTATGCTTTAGGAGCAATGGGAAGCGACGCTTCATCCGCAATCCCAAATCTAATTAAATTGCTTGATGATGAAAAATCTTATGTACGTCATGCTGCTGTTAAAGGTTTAGGAGGTATCGCCGCAGGTTTTCAGGACGAAGCTGCTAAACTTTCTAGTAGCAAGTTAGCCCATGTAATATCAGATTTCGAACCAGTTCTAAAAACTCTGGAAGAAAACGAAAATAATAAATTTACCCTAGAAGAAATCGTCCGGATACGTCGTCCCCTCAATGCAATTAAAGCTGAAAAAGAAACTCGTTTATTCGATAAGGGTTCGGAGTGGGTATTACAGCATAAATTACTTTTGGGAATTGCTGCTTACATTACTTTGCTACCATTGCTATGGTTGATTATGCTCAGGGTAAAACCATTATGGCTATTAAAAATTAATAATGCCCTGAAACCCTACACAGATTTTTCTCTTCCATTAATCAGCATTAACGTTCCCCTCAGATATGTATTATTTGTCGGTTGGTTTCATTACCACCCAAAAGTACTTGATGCTTGGGTTGGAAAATATATCAAATCTGTGCGGGAGCAATTCCCGAAAAAAGATACTGTTAGTTATCGCTCCTGTTATATTCCTATCCCTGTAGTTCTTGAAGGTAATACCGTTCCCCAACTAACTTCGAAAAATTTGCAATCAACATTCAAAAAACAGCGCACTTGCATACTTGTTAATGGGGAAGGCGGTATTGGTAAAACTAGTTTAGCTTGTCAAATTGCTAACTGGGCAATGGCGGAGGAAAAGGAAAAACGTCTCTGCGAACATTTGATGTTACCCATCTTCTTAGAAGAGGAATTTCGGGAAGTTGAAGATAAATCACGTCTATTGGAAGCAATTCGGGGACAGTTACAAGCCTTAATTGACGAACCAGAGCCAATTTGCGAGGAGTTATTGATTCCTTTGTTAAGAAAGCGACGCATTTTAGTTATTGTCGATCGCTTCTCCGAATTAAGTGCTGATACCCGAGATGCGATTCAACCAGAATCTCCTGATTTTCCTGTCAATGCATTGGTAATTACTTCCCGAATTGAAGAAAAATTGGGAAGGGTGAATAAAACAGTCATTAAACCCCTGCGAATAGAAGCAAATAAGCTGTCTTCATTTATGGAAGCTTATTTAACCCTGCGGGACAAACGGGATAAATTTACAGACCAAGAGTTCTTTGATGCTTGTAATCGCCTTTCCTTGATGATTGGCGAGCGTAATATTACTGTTTTGCTGGCTAAACTTTATGCCGAACAATTGATTGCTAATGTTGATATGCAGCAGGAGAATTCGTTACCTGAAAATGTTCCTAGCCTAATGTTAGGTTATCTCAATGAAGTTAACCGCGACGTAACTGAAGATAACTTAGACGATCGCACAGTTCACCAAGACATGAAGGCGATCGCTTGGGAATGTTTGCAGGAAAATTATCAGCCAGGAAACGCTAAACTCAATGATGCGATCGATGCACTATCAGATATGGGTGTTGATGAGCCGGAAATGCATCTTGATTATTTAGAAAATCGTTTACATTTGATTCAAACTATAGGTTACGCTAAAGACGAAATTCGTTTTTGCTTGGATCCTTTAGCCGAGTATTTAGCAGGTTTGTATGTTGTAGAAGCCCTTGGTGATAATAATGGTAAATGGCGTTCTGATTTCTTTAAACAAGTTGACGATTTAGTCAAGAAGGGCGCACAAGATAATATTAAAGGTTTTTTATTAGCGGTAAGAGATTCCTATTTGTCTAAGATTAGTAATGCAAAAGAATGTGATTTTGTACTCCAGAAGTTAGATAAGTTAACAGGAGTTGAAAATTCTGGGAATAACTTTGAGAATAATTCAGACAAAACGATTCAATCAGCCAGTTCTTAATCGTTTTGATTCATTTTGCTATAGATTTATGTTACTAAAAATAAGCTATCTAGTCTAAATCCACAATGTCTATTAGCAAGCACTTAGAAAATTATTGGGAGGGGATGAAAGCATACGATAAATGTCATCCCCCAACTATTAATTCTCAATGGGAAGCATTTTATGGTGAATTAAGAGAATTTATGGAAACACCAAACATTGGAGAAGCATGGGATATTTTACATTCAGGTGGAAGATTATTTTGGAAGTTAACAGGTATTCCACTACAATTATTAGCTATACCAACTGTATCTAAACACAGTCAGCGTTATGGAATGTATGGTTGTATCCGCAGTCAGCGTAATTGTGAAGGGAAATGCTGTTCTAAATTAAATCGATAATTTCGGTTAAGAAAAGCTCCTTATTTTTACTATAAAAATCTTGTTCTCATACTCAAATGAATAAGTACATAATGGACTTACAATAAAAATAGTTTTTCGCTGCTTCAAACAGTGTTAGGTTCAACCCAATCTTTATATCTCACTCCAGAAGAATACCTCCAAGTCGAGGAAAAAAATGATAGAAAGCATGAATATATTAACGGTTACCTCCGTAAAATGAGTGATGTTAATGATTCCCACGTTACCATTGCTGGAAATCTTGCTATACTCATCCGCGATCGCGTGCGTGTTTCTGGTTGTCGAGTATATATTTCCGACATGAAAGCCCGAATCGAAAAACAAAATCGCTACTATTATCCTGACGTAATGGTCAGTTGTGATGAACGGGATAAAGAAAACACTACATTTAAAAAATTTCCTTGTTTAATCGTTGAAGTCTTATCTGATTCTACGGAAGCTTTCGACCGGGGGGATAAATTCGCAGATTATCAATTATTAGAAACTTTGCAAGAATACGTTGTAATTAACACTAAACGTCAAAGGGTTGAGTGTTTTCGTCGTAATAATGAAGGACTTTGGGTATTGCAGTCTTATACGTCAGAAGAAAAATTATTTCAACTGCAAAGTATTAATTTTGAAGGGGAAATGGATGCACTGTATGAAGATGTAGTATTTCCTGAAACTACACTGAAAGAACCTAATTAATATTATTCTCAATTATTCTCAACCAATTCTGGTAATAACTTCATCTCATCAAAAATGATATGAGCACCAGCTGCTGTTAATTTTTCTGGTTTCATCAGTTTTGCATAACCAAATACTGTCATACCTGCTGCTACTCCACCTTTAACTCCAATTGGAGTATCCTCAACAACTACACATTTTTCTGGTTTAAATCCCATCTTTTCCGCAGCATACAAAAAGATATCAGGATGAGGTTTTCCATTTGCAACTTCTGTCACGCTGAATAGTTTATCCTCAAAGTAAGATAATAAATTTGTTATTCCTAAAGTTGTTTGCATTTTTTCCCGATCGCCGCTTGATGCAACACAATAGGGTAAATTTAATCTGTCTAAAGCATCTTTTATTCCTTCAACGGCTTGTAATTCAGATTCAAGGGCTTTTTTGGTTCGTACCTTATATTCACCGACAAATGTTTTTGGTATGGATTTACCCAACATACCTTGAATCATTTCCAGACAAGTCGTCATAGAATTACCAACAAACTTATTAAACATATCTTCAAGGGTAAGATTTAATCCCAACTCGTTAAGCATTTGTGCAAAAACTGTGTTGGTTATCCTTTCGCTATCAACCAATACTCCATCACAATCAAAAATTACTAATTCAAACTGATGCATTAAAAAATCCTTCAAAAGAACTTATCACTTACATAAAACAGCAAATAGCAGACTCATTATTAAATTGTGCAAGCCTCTTTAAACGATTTTTGCTATTTGATTTTCCATTACGAAACCGAATTAACTCGATCGCGAGTGTATTTTTCCACATAATCAGGTACAACCATACCTTCAAGTAAGCGATTGTCAGCAATAGCTTGACCTGCAACTAGCTTCAAAGGTAAAACACCCGCCCATACAGGTAAATTATAGTCAGCTTCATCATCTATGGGCATTCCCGTTCTAACTTTTGCTGATGCTTCATTTAAAGGTAAGGAAAGTACTAAAGTTCCTTGTAATTCCCCACTATTGGGTGATCTAACTTCTCCCCATCTCCCAGATATTATCTGTTCGGTAAAGGCTTCTAATGCTTGCAATTTCTCCTCTGGATCTTTAACTATTTCTGCTGTACCAAAAATGACTACAGAACGATAGTTCATGGAAAGGTGAAATGCAGAACGTGCTAGCACTAACCCATCAAGTAGAGTAACTGTAACGCAAACTTCGATACCTTGAGATAGGGAGCGCAACATTCGACTTGCAGGAGAACCATGAATATAAATTTTATCTCCAACTCTCCCAAAGGCTGTGGGAATTACGAATGGTTGATTATTCGCAATAAATCCTACATGACAAATTAATGCTTCATCTAAAATGTCATAAATTACCTGAAGTTCATAATTTCCACGTTTTGGTACTCGTTTAACTTGACTGCGTTGGCTAGGAGTCAGTTTTTCTGAATCGATTTGTTTTTTTGAAGTATTCATAACTATGATGTAATTTCAATTTTTTGGTATTACTTAACTAATGACTGAAAGTGAAAAAGAGCAAAAAGTTGTTATCGATAGGCTAAATTTGATGTAGTTTTCCTACAATATATATCTGCACCTATAGCTAATTAAGAATTTATGAACAAAAATCTACTGCAGAGATTTAATACTTGCATATCTTCATAGCATCTAAAAATCTATTGGTATGAATTCTGAGAGATTGCTTCAAGATCCAAGCGACATAGTCTAGCTTTTTGAATAATCTTTGCACCTATCCTTTGATAAAATTTTATTCCTCTTTCATTTTGTGCAGCTACAGTCCAATCAATTCTGCCACAACCTTTTAATTGTGCAATTTTACACAAATTTTGGATTAATCCTTCACCTATCCCTTTACTTCGGTATTCGGTCTTAATGTATAGATCATCTAACCAGATACAAGGTTTAGCCAAGAATGTTGAGTATGTAAAGTGATAGGTAGCAAAACCAACTAAATTACGATCTATTTCAGCGACAAGGACGAATGCAAGGGGTTTTTGACCAAATAAATCATCTTTCAGTTTTTCAGGTGTTGTTTTTACAGATTCAGGAAACCCATCAAATTCAGCTTTTAAGCAAATCAATTCCATGATGCTGGGAATATCTCTGTTCTCTGCATCTCGGATTGCAATATGTTTCTGGATCATAATTTACGAATTCAGGTTGAGAATGCTTACCCTAACAACTAAAAAAGAAGGGTTATGAGGAAGAAAAAATTAAATCGCTTGATTTTTGCTTCATTTATTCAGCCCAATCGGTAAAGTTACATCTGAGTCAAATCTAAATGCATTGCATTACTGTTAATAAAACCCAAACCTTCATATACGGATTTTCCTTCTGGTGAAGCGTTTAGAACCGCTCTGGTACAACCAATTTTATGCAAATATTCAACTGTTTTTCTAGTTAATTTTCTCGCTATTCCTTGTCTGCGATAAGGCTTTTCCACATACACACCCCAAATATATCCGTAGTTGCGATACTCTGCTTTTAAAGCATTTGGATACAAACCTGCAAAAAGTTGACAACTTGCAGAACCTACAATTACATCATTAACAAGAGCAACAAATCCCTGATAAGATAAATTCTGTCGAGCTTGTTCGATAAAGTTAACAGTATTATTCTCACAGTCTGAGTGAATTAATTCTTCGGGAACTCCTATATCCAGCCACATTTGCTGAAAATGCTTGGCAATTATTGAATCTTCCCGTACAGTTGTTTCTCTAATGACGATCTGTTTTTCTGCTTCCATATTCAGGATATGACAAACTATGATATTAAATTTACTTTGTCACCTACTCGAATAACTTGATTTTCAACCTCCGAACTCGCCAATCTGGTATTCACGGTGAGTTTATAGAAATGATCGAAACGAGATGTGGTTACCCATTGAGGTAAAGTTTCTTGACGCTTAGTAATAAATATTTTCTGGAATTTGGGATGATTTTTACCAGTAACAGCATCTCTAGCGAAAACGATACAACGCTGACAGGGATTAACTCCTAAAAAATTCAGATTCCCAATTTGAAATGGAACAACATCCCCTGTTTCCGAAAATAATCTATCTTCCCAAAAAGCTGGAACGCCATCAATTTCGATGGTACTGCGTAACTGACGACGTATGTCATTTTCATCTAAATGAGAATACCAAGAAGCTACTTCTTTTAGAGTCCCATTACTAACTATTGTTGGACCAGTAGACACAGTATCATCAGGAAAACCTGTCAATAAATTTTGCCGTACTTTGACTGTAAAACCAAAAAAACTACTCAGCCACCCCTCCAAAGCTGGTTTTCCTGTTTCTAAATCAAAGCTTTGTTCTTCATCACTCCCTTGGATCTGTAAAGAAACAGCTTTAGACTCCAAAATAAATTTTGTCCGCAACTGATGAACTTTGGGATTGCGCTTACCATTCACAAACTTACCTTGTTCGTCAAACATTGCAAATTCGCGATCGCCTTGAAGTGCACCACTCGGAAGAACAGATGCTTCCTTAACTTCAACTCCATCAAGGGATTTGATCGGATAGATGCAAATCTTGCTTACAGTAGGCATACTCGGAGGCTTCATAAAAGCTCAAAATTACTTTTGGTTCACTTTAACTTTATTGGTATCTATATAGAATAAGTTAATTTCCTTATTGGTTTGTTACAAGAGCCAATTTAATTTTTTAGTGCCAGTCCACTTTGCTTTAATAGTTAATAATAAGGCAATGAATAATAAGGGAATGGGGGAAGTTAATAAAAAATGGGGAATATGGATGTAGCGATTGCACTCAGTAGCAGTTCTTCAATCCCGCTACACCAACAGATTTATGAGGGACTGCGTCAAGCTATCCTTAAGGGAAGACTACCTCCTGGGAGCCGTATTCCCTCAACCAGATCTTTATCTAAATCTTTGGGAATTTCTCGTTCTACTGTTACCCAAAGTTACGAGCGACTTAATAGTGAAGGTTATTTAGAAACCATTATTGGTAGTGGTACTTTTGTTTGCAAGCAACTACCAGAAGAACTGCTATATTCAACTCCAATTGAATTTTCCAGTAAAGTTACTCGGAGTCCAATTAAATTATCCGGCTATGGTAGAATTTTAATCTATGCTGATAATGTACCAAAAATCGATGATTCTCTACTGACAATAAAATTCCGCTTCGGGCGCCCAGCTTTTGACCAATTCCCAATCGAATTATGGCGTAGATTACTGTCGCGCTATTGTAGTGCTGATCTAGATTGGTTGGACTACTCGACAGATCCCTTAGGTTATAAACCTTTAAGGGAACAGATTACTCATTATTTATCGCGTTCCCGTGCTGTAAATTGTGAACCTGATCAGATATTGATTACCAATGGTACGCAGCAAGCACTCGATCTAATTCTACGTCTGTTAATTGAGCCTGAAGAGATTATTGCCATAGAAGACCCCGGTTATTTGAGTGCAAGATTAATATTCCAAACCCATGGCGCTAAAATTTTACCAATTGGCGTCGATGAGTCTGGTTTGATCGTTGAACAAATACAAAAATCGACATTACCCAATATTCGGCTAGTTTATGTTACTCCTTCCCATCAATTTCCTACCGGCGCAGTTTTATCCTTACCCCGACGTTTACAACTATTGGCTTGGGCACAACAAAACGGTACCCTAATTATTGAAGATGATTATGATAGCGAATATCGCTACAATGGACGACCAATCCCCGCATTGCAAGGATTGGACAGAGGTTCTTGTGTGCTTTATGTGGGAACATTCTCCAAGGTTCTTTTTCCTTCTTTACGAATAGGGTATCTAGTTTTACCAAAGAGCTTAGTCTCTATATTTACCCGTGCGAAATGGTTGAGTGGTCGTCATTTACCAATCCTAGAACAACAGGTACTTGCAGAGTTTATTAAAGCCGGACATTTAGAAAGACATATTCGAAAAATGCGATCGCTATATGACCAACGTCGCCAAACTTTAGTCCAAGCATTGAAGGATTACTTTGGCAAAAAAGCAACAATTTTAGGAGAACAAGCTGGTATCCATCTGATGGTCTGCTTACAAACAAATTTAACAGATGAAGAAATAATTCACCGTGCTGCAGAAGTCAATGTGGAAATGACACCTGCAAGCCCCAATTACCTGAACATCGACTCAAAATGTAATAATTCCAGGGGTGAATTTATCTTTGGTTATGGAGAATTAACCAAACAACAACTTCAAGAAGGTATTCGCAGACTAGCTAAAACTCTCATCACTTAATGTTTACCACCTGTCTAACCTTTAATTACTAGTAAATAATAATACAATTTTATAGGGTCGTGAGCCACAAACACTACGTAGTATCAAAAAAAATACTACACCTCAAGATTTTGTATGATTTTCCTTAGTCTGAGTATTAACCTCTTAATTAAAAGCTTTTTATCGAACTTGCTTATCCGGAAAATTTGGGGAAAATCTCTAAATTATGAGGTTTTATTTAAGAATATTTATAAATGCCGGATGTTTATAAGTTTGTATAGAAAAGATTAACTAGAAATATGATGTTCGGTCGATTCAGTTACCTATTATTTTGTAGAATCCCACCCCAAGAGTATTTAAATTTTCCTCCCCGATTTCTGGGAGGCTTTTTGGGGAGGGGTTTCTTCGTTGATGGGTATCATCCGACTGAATGGTGTGAGGACAACAACTAGACGTTATTACAGGAACCTGTCAGGAAACACAACTGTGGCAAACACGTTAAAATTTTACTTTTTTCGTCGCAAACAGCTACTTATCTTTTTCGGATTTCTGATATTTATTTACACCTGCGCATGTTCATTTCTATTTGCACATCAACGTTACTTAATATTTCGTCCCAGTCCGGAACTTAAAACATTACCAAGTTCTCCAGAATTCAAGAGAGTGCGCATACCAATTGCAAACTCTCGAAGTGAATATTTAAGTGGTTGGTGGTTTGATGCACCATTATCTGAGGAGAAAATCAATGTAGTTGCAAATGAACCTGCAAATAAACCTGCAAAAACAATCAGATCGCCCAAAACGATATTGTATTTTTGTGGTGCTGCTGGTAATAAAAGTTTCCGTTCTCAGGTCAAAAAATTTGAGGAGTTACGAAAATTGGGATTTTCGGTTTTGGTGATTGATTACCGGGGTTTTGGCGAAAGTGAAGGTAAACAATATCCCAATGAATCCCAGTTTTATCAAGATAGTCAAACAGCTTGGAATTACTTGGTAAAAAATCGAAAGATTCAACCTAAAGATATTGTGATTTATGGAGAATCTTTGGGAGGAGCAATTGCTATCGATTTAGCAGTTAAACATCCTGAAGTGGGTGGACTAATTATCCAAAGCTCATTTACCTCAATGGCAAAAACAATAAAACATCATAATTTGTTCTCCTTGTTTCCCATTGATTTACTGCTCACACAACGATTTAACTCAATCTCCAAAGTTCCTTACTTAAAAGTACCTGTTTTATTTATCCATGGAACTGCTGATACTGTCGTCCCCTACGATATGAGTAAAGAGCTGTATAATGCAGCGCCAGTACCAAAAAAACTGTTACTCATCCCTGAGGTTGGACACTTTGATGTTTACGAGAATAGTAGTACATTCTACTTGCGTGGAATCAAAAAATTTACAAAAGGTATAGAATCTCGTTAATAAAAACAGTTTATCTGCGTAATGTAAAACAGCTTATGTAAAACAGAATTTCAGAAAAAATCATAAAAACCTTAGACATCATATAAATCCCATAATTCGGATATCCTTTCTCACGAGGTGAATGATACTTATAGAGTCAAGCTTGTAGGGTAAGTCTCCCTTTATAGAGACGCGTAATAGCATGACCTTGAAGTCATCATATCGCGTCTCTAGAAGCGATCGAGAACCTCAAAAACGTAGAGCCGTATTTAGTAGATGTGTGCTTAATTGAGGTTTATTTAACTAGAAAAACTTAGCTAGAAAAGTATTTAATTAACTAGAAAAGATTTAACTAGAAAAGATTTAACTAGAAAAAACCCGACTGCGCCATTTATTTAAGCGAGCTTCACCAATAGTAGCAAAACGACGAGCATCAGCAATTTGTGCTTCTAATGAATTAATTTCAGTTTTTTGAATTTCTAATTGCTGTTGTAAGGACAGGTTATCTTTGTTGTTATCCCCAATAGCAGCAGATTGCCAGCTACTGTTAAGTTGTGCTGCACCAATATTTGCAAATGGACTCAGTTCGGAAAGTTGAGCTTTTAAAGCACTTATTTGTTTCTCTTGCTCTTCTATTTTTTGCTGTAATTCTCTTTCTTGTTGCAGACGTTGTGCTTCATACAAATTAATTTTTGCTGCTGAATCTGCTTTTGGTTTGAACACCTTCGCCAGAATAGCATCAACATCGCTGACTTTCTGCTTACCGAAGGGAGTATTGCGAATTAGCGATCGCATTAATCGGGGTTTATTTGGAGAAGTAAGTTCTTTGTCACTACTAGAATTACTACGCAATAGTTGGAACATATTGGTAAAACCAATCATTGTTTTACCTGGTTCGGAATTATAACCCCGACAAAAAGGTACTATATTCTCCCCAAAGGCATTGATATACTCGTCGCTATCGATGTAAGAATCTATATCCGCCTCAAAACCTTCTGAATCTAATATTGCACTATGAAACTTCATTTCATCATAACTACCCGGTGCGCGACCAAGTAAATGTTTAAAATTCAATTCAATTGCTCGATAGCGATAACAATTGTTAAAAAAGCGCGATCGATATAATTCTGATTTCGCTACTTGACGAACAAATTCTCGCACACTGCTAAAGCCATTTCTAAGTTGAGATTCAGGAACTACGAGTCTCTCACTTTCCATTACATAAGCGTTACCCAGGACTTGACGGTATACTGCCCTAATGGCAATCTCAATATCATCAGGTGAATCACCAGATATAAATTCTATTGGTTCTGTCCTTTGAAAGGCTTGATATTGTTGTTGTCTAACTTCATCTTCTACCAGAAATGTTGAGCTTTGTTTTTTGCTGGTAGCTGGTAATAAAGTTTTTTGCTGGTTAAGCTTGAGAACATCAGCTACTAGTTTGTTGATATCTGTAAATTGAGGAGAAGTAGAAGGACCAGTAAGGGGAATAACAGCTAATGGAGTGTTGGTCATCAGGGATTTATTTAAACCTGAGTAAGTAGCTAATACGCTGGATTTATCACTGCTAGCATTACCCTTAAGCAACTGGAAAAGGTGGGTAAATCCCAATATATTTCTTCCTGATTGGGTTTTATAACCCCGATAATAGGGAACTGTATTTTCACCAAAGAAGTTACTGTACTCTTCACTATCAAGATAAGAATCAATTTCAGCTTCAACGCCAGATTCCTGTAACAATTTGATGTGATACTGCATTTCAGCGTGATCGTTAGGTGCGCGACCAAGTAAATGCTTACAGTTAAGTTCTATGAAACGATAACGAGGATAATTATCAAAAAAGCGCGAACTGTATAACTCTGATTTAGCTATTTGACGGACAAATTCACGTACAGTTATCTCACCATTTTTTAATTGCGATTCCGGAACTTTCAGCCGTTCGCTTTCCATAATATGGGCGTTACCCAAAACTTGCTTATATACTGCACGAATTAAGGTTTCAAATTCTGTTTCTGAATACCCTGTTCTATATTCTAATGGTTCTGAATCTTCAAAAAAACCAACACCTAATTTTGAGGCGCGACCGATCGCAGGATTGATAAAAGTACTTACCATTGAAACCATCTCCAAAAATCTTTTAATTTAAAGTTCGGCCTTCAAATGTCTATTATTTATGTATCAATTTTTGGTTTTTTAATTAGTTAAAATTTCTAACAATCTAAGTTTGAACCAGAAAATTCGTTCTTATCCTGTTTTATTTAAAATCAAAACTAGCTAATTTTTACAAAAAGCTTAATATCAAAATCATCCCAAAGACTTTAGATATATTTTAGATATATTTATATTTAAACAAGAAATAATGTAAATTATCTTCTGCCTAAAAGCAGAAAAATATAAACTTATATTAATTTCATCAATGATTAAATTTCATTAATCAATATTGAGATACAAAATCAAATAAAATTACATCTCAAATAGACACATAGTTATCAATTAAAATTACTGACTATGAAATTAATTCAAATCTAAATTTTTAATCACTAAAATTAACTTATCCACGTTCATCAAATCGAGTATAGAAAGCACCATACTTGATCCAATACTGTTTTAAATCGTGATGGGGAGTATGCAAACTAGCTTTTGCTTGATATAAAATTACTTGGCGATGATTTCCCATCCAAATTTTGTTAATCGGTTCGACGGATATTAAACTTCCTCCTAGAGAGGTTACACATTCTGTAAATCTTTCAACAGTACTGTATTCAACTGTCTGAAAAATAAAAAAATTACCGGAACAAATTAAGTGACGACTGCGAATCCAACATCGCATCTTTTTTTCAGCCAGTGGCGGCAACATTTTAGGTTGTTCTGAATGTAAATACATGATTGCTAGGAACTCGCGTCAGGTACTTTCAAAGTAAAACTGGCTGGTGATTTTTCAGACTTAAAAGTTCTTTTATTTGAGCCCCACGGTTACTTCCTTACTTCAATTTTAGACGTTAAATTTTAGGCGTCGGCTTAAAATTTAAGCTTAAAATTCTAAATTTAAGGGTAACGGGAGTTAAAGATTTTTAATTTACTTTAATCCTATTGAATTTAGGCTGATTGATTTGAATTACTGTAATCTTGTAATCTGACTTTTCTAATTTTAGAAAATTGATAAGTAACGAATTTTGCCCCTCACTTTCGATGGACAGATAATTTCCCCCAAGCCAACATTATAAGATTTACAAATTTCTCATACTGTTACTTCCTCAACAGTAAATATCCAAATATCAACAAATATCTGAGTATCAACTCTAGAAAATGCTGATTTAACGGAACTAAACTTCAGAGTCAGCAAATCTCAAATAACAAGCATGACAGAGCAATCGCTACCGTATAAAACAAATTGTCGAAAATTTCGTAATTTTGGTTACAAAAGTGCCGATCGCAAAAAGTTATAATTTTAAAGTATTCCTTGGCAAAAGGTTATGTAATATAGCCTTCAGCCAAGGCAAGGTTTAGATAGTATAGGAATTAACCCATACACCCAACCGTGTGGTTTATGTTAAATCTTCTGTACCTTTCTAGATAGAGCTTTATTCAGATTCTGTTGCTCCAACAGATGATGCTAATCTAATGCTAACAATCTTCTGACCCATGCGGTTGATTTGCCGCACTTTTTCAGACATCCGATTATAAGGGACTTTGAGAGTATAGTTACTTTTACGCACTAGATCGCCCAATGCACCAGTTACTTCAATGATGATGGTGCGACTATTGTAATCACTTAAGTCGGCAGTACCGGTGGTTAGCATACCAGACATCAAATCACCTCAAAATAACGTTGATTTTTCTTAACTTTTAGCATCAAATGCTACACTTTCTCTCCTCTCCCATTGAGGGCATACAAGTAAAGACAAAGAAAAAGTTAAAGTTAAAATGTCGAAATCTTTGAAGAATTACGTGCATTCTTTAAGCAAGAAGCAAGTGCAATCTGACTTATCCCCTCTTTAAGAAGAAAATGCAGAAAATTACTTTGGGTAAGTTTTGAGTATTCTCAAAGTTTCCCCTCAAGATTCCTAATTCGCAACCCAAAACTTCACAAACTAAGCTACCTCAGCAATACTGAGGATTTTTCCACCCATTTTGTGAATATTTTGAATTTGCTCGGACATACGAGTATAATCTACCACGTATTCCATTTTGCTCAAGCGAGGTCTTGGGCCGACAGCACTTTTGGAAACTTTAATTAAGAAGCGTTTACCAAGGCTACTAGCAGCACCAGAAGGTCCACTTGGAGCCTTAATGGCTGTTGATAAATTACTTCCTAAAGATGTAATTAATTTTGCTTTTGTGTCGCGATCGCTACTAGCCATACCCCTCGCCAGAGCAAATGTGCGGTTAAAAGCAATGTTTTTAATACCTGCTTGAGTGCTAGTGCTGCGAAGATAAGGAACTACATTTTCACCAAAATTTAACTGATACTCATCGCTATCGATATAAGAATCGATCTCAGCATCATATCCTTGTTCGTTGTAGATACAAACATGTTCAGAAATTTCTGACTGATCTTGAGGTGCACGACCGAGGAAATGTTTGAAGTTCAACTCAATAAATCGGTACTGAGAAGAAGAATTAAAGAACAAAGTTCTGTAAAGTTCTGATTTTCCTACCATACGCACAAAATCGCGCACGCATATAGAACCATCCCGCAACAATGACTCAGCAACACTTAGGCGCTGACCTTCCATTAAGTGCTGATTACCTAAGACTTGTTTATAAACAGCCCGAATAATTATTTGTAAATCGTCTTCATTTGCATCTTGACGTAGCTCTGCTGCGGTGGAAGCTGTAGCCCAAAGTGACATTCTTGATACTCCTCCAACAATAATATTTTTAGACACAAACCTAATTTAATTTACATCTAATTTGATTTATATCTAATTTATTTTATATGTAGTATCTAACGTCCAGGAGTTAGGTGTCAAAAGTTATAACTAATAATTTACGATCTGTTAATTCGCGATCTTGGATGTGGATTTTCCTAATTTCCCAAGCTAATAAATTAAAAGCCTCAACTTCTCACTCCTAACTCCTGATCTTGTTTTAAGACTTAGGAAATCTCTTCAATGCTGACAATTTTGCCACTGGTACGATTGATCCGCTGAATTGTTGGTGTCATCTTAGTCGCAGATACAACATATTCAGTGGTACTACGACGACGTGGGCTATCAAACTTAGAACCTGTAACCAAAATCTTAAATCTTTTTTCGGTGCTAGCAGCACTATTACTAGGCTTAATTTTGACAGTGGAATTAGCTGCTACCGAGTAAACTAACTTCGACCCTTTAACAGCCTTGGAAGTTTCAGCCGCACCTCTTACAACTTCAAATATTCGGTTATAAGCAATTTGTTTTTGCCCTACTTGGCTGCGATTACCCCGGTAGAAGGGGACAATATTTTCGCCAAAAGCATTTGAATATTCCGCACTGTCAATGTAAGAGTCGATTTCAGCATCGTATCCAGCTTCATTACAGCGCTGGATATGTTCGGAAATTTCCGCTTGGTCTTGGGGAGCGCGACCCAATAAATGCTTGAAGTTAAGTTCTACAAAGCGATAGGGCGCTGAAGTCTCAAAAAAGCGTGCCCGATACATATCGGATTTAGCAACAGCACGCACAAATTCCCGTACTGTAATAGCGCGATCGCATAATTGTGATTCGGCGCTTACTAGTCGCTCGCTCTCCATCACGTGAGCATTACCTAAAACTTGCTTATAGACGGAGCGGATAACTAATTCTAACTCTTCCATGGAACTATTTTGCCATAGTTCCACGGTTGGATAAT
Organism: Mastigocoleus sp. MO_188.B34; assembly: GCF_030065675.1. Lineage (GTDB taxonomy): Bacteria > Cyanobacteriota > Cyanobacteriia > Cyanobacteriales > Nostocaceae > Mastigocoleus. Next base: position 66,568 of record NZ_JASJDK010000008.1, read on the forward strand.
CCAATACTGTACTTGCCATTTCCTAATCTTCCCAAATTTAATTTGCAAACAGATTCTTTAGTTGATAGGAGTAATACTCGCGATCACGCCACCCATCTTGTGAATCCGCTTGTATTCATCTGAAAGCTTATCAAAAGGTACGATAAAGACTTGATTAGATCTGCGGAACTTGGAAATCCGATTTACCGCTTTTGCCCGGTAGCCAGTAACCTCAATGCGGTATGATTTACCATCAGCAGTAGCTCCCACACCATGACGGCTCCGGGAACCAAGTGCAGGATTTTGGAAAGACCAACCACTGGTAGCACCACTAGGTGGCACAATGGGAGTAGGAGTATTATTTATTGCCAGCGAATTTAGTCTTGGCTTTTTACCTGCCAAATTACCTTTGAAGTCACTACTGGAAGCACCACGCAAAAGTTGGAACATGTGAGTGAACTCAACCATGCTCTGACCGTTACGGGTCTTATAGCCACGGATGTAAGGTACGATGTACTCTCCGTAGGCGTTTTGATACTCATCGCTATCAAGGTAAGAATCTATTTCATCCTCAAAAGTACCTTTATCCAAAATCGCACTATGAGCTTTCATCTCGTCATAGCTATCAGGAGCGCGACCGAGAAGATGTTTGAAATTCAATTCAATAGCTCGATAGCGGGGACAGCTATCAAAAAAGCGCGAACGGTACAAATCAGATTTTGCTACTTGACGTACAAATTCGCGAACGCTAATATCTCCATTTTTTAATTGCGACTCAGGCACAGGCAATCTTTCGCTTTCCATTACATAAGCATTGCCTAAAACTTGCCTGTAAACTGCTTTAATGACGATTTCTTTATCATCAGCAGAGCAACCAGGGCACATTTCAACTCGGTCTGAATCTTCAAACAGAGCTACCCCAAGTCTAGATGCTGGTCCGAAAGCCATTCAAACTATCTCCCAGTTAATAATGGTGTTTTCTTGAGAAAATATTACAAAAATGCAAATAAACTTCACATATCGAAACTAACTTCCAGAATTAACATTCTGAAAAAACTCTATAGTGACGATTATTTTAGTTTTTGAAGTTATTCACATCTTTCTTTTCCTTTTTAATTCTTATACGACGCCGAAGCTATATTTATTAAAAATTATTAATTTTGATGATGGTTTTACATATTAATTTAATCTTTTGAAAGATAAGAAAGCTAAAAGTGTCGAAGAACTGTCCCGAACTCCGTGGAGGTCATAAGCCTAGATTAATAATTCAGACTGATAGTGGGTTTTAAATTAATAAGATAAATAGATAAATAAACAAAAGTTCCCAGTTTATAACTATTTACTTATTCTTTAGCTCCAGCACGTTTTAATAATTCAATTGTTGCAAAGGATGCTGCATTTTTTGCTTCCTTTAAAGCAGTACTTCCCCAACGGTTTCGAGCACTAACATCTGCACCATTTTCTAGTAACACTGATACTGTTGCAGCCGCACCCCTTGCTGCTGCCATCATCAATGGGGTCCAACCAACAACATTTGCTGTATTTACACAAGCGCCGTAATCTATTAGAGTTTGAGTTGTGTAGGCATGACCATTCTCCGCTGCCAAATATAAAGCTGTATCGCCAATAAAATTGGTGATATTTATGTCTGCGCCCCATGCAATGAGTAATTCCACCAATTCTGTATGTCCTTGGCGAGCGACTGACATTAAAGCTGTTTCTCCATAGTGGTTAGTGACATTAATATCTGCACCTTTGTGAACTAATGCTGCCACTATATGCGGGTAATTTGATTCTGCAGCATACAGTACAGCTGTATAATCAGAATCATTTTTGATATTTACGTCTGCACCAGCAGCCAGCAAATTATGCACAATATTTAAATAACCTTCCGAAGCTGCCATCATCAACGCAGTCGTCTTCCCCCGACCTGAAGCATTCACATCAACGCCTTCAGCCAATAAAGTATCTACTTTTTCTGTGTCACCTCGAATTGCGGCCAAAATTAGTTGCTCGTTTGCTGGTATAAATTCATTCACTAGTAAAACCCCAAGGGCACAATCCCACCCAAATATAATTTCCACAAGTTACTGGTAACTTTTAGGACAAATAGAAAGGATTTGATATGTGCTAACTGTTATAGCACCACCCACTTTAGGAAGGTAGACTAATAGAATTTTCAATGATGCCATTCGGCTCAAATTCTCGGTTTTACACTGAAACAATATTACAGATTATTGCTACTATGGAGGAAAAGATTCCTAAATCTTCTAGGCTGAGTATTAATAGAGCAATTGTCATTGAACTGTTTGCTGGTACGCTAATTGTCTTTTGCTCTCTGTCTCCTAGTTAACCTACATATACTTAGAGATGCACTAATATGGCTATTCCTTTATTAGATTATCCCGCTTCATCCCAAAATCAACGCGTACCTGGATTTGAGATCCCAGGCGATGAACAACCAAGAATTTACAGTACTGATAATCTGCCATCGTTATCAGATATGGATGATTTGATCTTGGCAGCTTATCGCCAAATTTTTAACGAACAACAACTGATTGCTAGCAACCGCCAAACCTCACTGGAATCTCAATTGCGGGCTGGTCAAATCACAGTTAAAGACTTTATTCGCGGACTAGCGACTTCCGATGTTTTCCGCACTCGAAATTACGACACAAATAACAACTATCGCTTCGTACAAATGTGTATCCAAAGAATTTTGGGGCGCAAAGTGTATGACGAACGCGAAAAACTTGCTTGGTCTATTGTGCTAGCAACTAAAGGGCTAAGGGGTTTTATCGATGATTTGCTTAACAGCGATGAATATTTAAGTAATTTTGGTTATACGACAATTCCTTATCAAAGAAGGCGAATTTTGCCGCAGCGCAACCAAGGAGAACTACCTTTTGCCCGTATGGCTCGTTATGACAGTTTTTACCGCGATAAACTGCCTCCCAGTAGCGGGAAAATATTGAGCATTTATGACCCGTACGCACCTTTTAATTTTGAAAAATTTATCCAAGAAATCGACCTTAAAAGAGTTGCAGGAGTACTACTACTGTTTGTAGGGGTCGCAGCCCTGACTTTACTCATAAGTTACGGAGTTAATCCTGGAGTATAATTTTGAACAAGCAGAAGCTTAACTGGATGCACAGTTAAGTTTCGTTAACTTTTATCATAATTATAAGTTTATGTTACTAATGCTCCCTTAAGATGTGATTGAAAGTTATAAATTTTAATTAAGAAAATGGGGGTATAAAGCGTGTCAATTCCTCTATTGGGTTATGCTCCTTCAAGTCAAAACCAGAGAGTAGCTGGATATGAACAGCCCGGTGACGATCAGCCCAAAGTCTATTCCACAGAGAATCTGCTTTCACCATCCGATATGGATGATTTAATTGAAGCAGCTTATCGTCAAATGTTCTTCCATGCTTTTGCAGCCGATCGCGAACGCTTTTTGGAGTCTCAACTTCGGAGTGGACAAATTACAGTTAGAGATTTTATTCGCGGTCTAGTACTTTCTGATACTTTTAAAAGAAGCTTTTACAACCTCAATAGCAACTACCGTTTTGTTGAGCAATGCGTACAAAGAGTTTTAGGCAGAGATGTTTATAGCGAACGCGAAAAAATTGCTTGGTCAATTGTGGTTGCGACCAAAGGTATAAAAGGTTTTGTGGATGATTTACTTGATAGTGACGAGTATTTAGATAACTTTGGTTACGATACAGTTCCCTATCAACGACGTCGCTCATTACCTGGAAGAGCTGAAGGTGAAAGACCTTTCAATATTCAGTCTCCCCGTTACGATGAATACTATCGTGCCAAATTGGGCTTCCCCCAAATTGTTTGGCAAAACGAAATTCGTCGCTTTACTCCCCAGGAGAAAAAACCAAAAGCAGGAGATCCATCCTTGTTTATGAATATGGCATTGGGTGTAAATGCTCAGGGTAATCCTCCCCAAAGAATTTCTCCGTTTAACATTGATATCGCTAAATCTGTTCCCTATCGTAAAGTAACAGCAGACAGACCTTAGTTAATCTATCTAAGCAAATTGTAGATTTTTAGATTCTCAGCGTGACATAACAACTTGGAGTCTAAACGTTTAGTCATTAGTCACCGATCGTTAGTTACAGGACTTTGATGAAAAAGTTTTTGCTAGCGATCGCAGACTAATGATTCTTGTTTTTATTGTCATTTGTCAATTGTGGATCTTCATCGCATTAAGTGTGTTGGTTAAGAAGTATAATTTCCAAAAAAGGAACAGAGAACGGGGAACAAAATAATGTCCCGAACCAGAAATGTAGTGGGATAAAATCAGCGATTATTTTTAAGTAAAAGCAACTCTTTTTTGCAAAACAGTTAGAAGCTTTGTAAATTCTTCTGGTAAAGGAGCGCAAAATTCCATCCACTCTTGGGAAATAGGATGTATCAATTTAAGTCGCCAAGCATGTAAAGCTTGTCCGGTAAGATTTACTTTCAGGGAACGACCGGAACCATAAACTGGATCACCAACAATTGGATGTCCGATATGAGTACTATGAACGCGAATTTGGTGAGTGCGTCCGGTTTCTAACTGGAATTGCATTAGCGTGAAATTACCTAGACGTTCTTTAATTTGCCAGTGAGTAATAGCTTCCCGTCCACCCTTCTCCACAGGGACAACAGCCATTTTTTTGCGATCGACCGGATGACGACCTATGGGTAAATTAACAGTACCATCACTCTGGGAAGGTGCACCATAAACTATCCCCAAGTATTCTCTTCGTGCAGTTTTAGCTTTTAGTTGGGCTTGTAGGTGCTGATGGGCTAATTCTGTTTTCGCAATTGCGATCGCACCTGTGGTATCTTTATCTAAACGATGCACAATACCGGGGCGTTGTACCCCCCCAATACCTGGTAAGTTAGGACAGTGTGCTAAAACAGCATTTACCAAAGTACCATCAGGATGACCCGGTGCGGGATGTACCACCAAACCTGCTGGCTTATTGAGAATCAGTATTTGATCGTCCTCATAAAGTATATTTAGAGGAATACTTTCTGGTTTTAACTCTAAAGGTGCAGGAGGAGGTATTTCCAAACTTATCTTGTCTCCCTGCTTAACAATCGTTTTCTTTGAATTGCAGATTTGATGGTTTAATTGAACATTTCCTTGTTCTATAAGTTGCTGAATTCGAGAACGTGAAAGTTCTGCTAAGGCTTGGGAAAGATAGCGATCTAAGCGCAGATTTTCTTGCTCGACTTTGAGATTAACTTTATTCACAGTCAATCGCCATGATTTTTGTCCTATACAAATAAAGCATATATAGTAAATAAAACATATATAGTACTAATATTAATCACTAAAACACTATACTTCCTTCAGAGAGAGTGGGAAAATTGTCATAAAAGTGCCTTAATCCATAAAACTCAGATATGAATTTACCCAATTGTCTATTGATATTTTATCCCTCCCGTACAGAATTTAAATTTATATACATAAAATAAAGGTCTTTAGTTTTTTGCTTGTGACAGCTAATGAACTGCAATGATAATACTTTTTAAATTTAATCTCATAGGGTAAAAATTTCTCAAAAAGAAAATATAACCAAACATGGTGCTTTATTTCCCAAAGGGAAATTTTTTTGTTTTATGTTCTTTGTAAAGTAAAACATGAATTTTTGACTACAGATATTCATCCATAGCTCTGCTTGATCTACAAGACCCCGGTCAGCTAAATTCATCATCCCTTGTAAAATTTTGGGGAAAATTATCTATCTTTAGTTGTAATTCTTCTGAAATAATCCCGATCTGCCTAATTTTGTTTGTAATTTATATGGAAACAAGAAAATAAAGTAAATTTTCTTGGTTCTCAAGGTGCGGTTTGCCAGCGATCGAGCTTATAAAAGTACAGTACTAACGTCAATTGACTCATGAAAAGTATTTGCTCGAATCACTTGCAAACACAATTTAAGAAAACTGTAGGAATAAGAACTTCAAAACAGCAATCATCTGTTTTGATTGTGGGGTTTGTAACCTTGTCTATGCTATCGCCAATACTTCCGATAACAGGTTGCTTGGCAGAACAAACAACCCAAATTCAAGTGTTACCAACACAAAATCCTAATACTTTCAAAACTCAGACTGTTAATCTTAATGGTGTTGTATTGACTTTAGTTAAGATCCTTAAAGATAAAAATATCGAAGCTCGTGTAAATGCTATTCGTGCCTTAGGGGGTATGGGTAAGCAGGCTCAAATTGCTGTTCCAGACCTAGTGGTAGCTTTAAAAGATAAAAAACCTCGCGTTCGTTACAGTGCAGCGATCGCTCTTGCAAATATTGGCTCTGAATTTGAAGGAAGTAAAGTCAAAACTACTTTACCTTTGATAGTTGCAGCTTTAAATCACGAATCTCAATTACTGCGTTCAGATGCTGCTTCTGCTCTAACGAACATTGGTTATAAATTCAAACAGAAAGCTTCTGAGTTATCTAAATCGGATCTAGAACAAATAATCAGGAATTTTGACAAATCCTTGGAAACACTTGAGAAATTTCAATCTAATTTTTCTCGTACCACTATCTTAAACATACGCAGTATCAGAAATGCTTTACAGCAAGAGAGAAATCGACGTTGATTAATAACTGATGGAGCTTTTATTTACATAACTTATACATTTACTACTAAATTTTTTCATACAAATAGCCTATTTAGTATCATTTTACTCATTATTAGATGAAGATATCCTGAAAAATAATCTACCCAATTCAGTCCAAACTATCCCCTGAATTAGACTATCCTATCTTAGACAGGGCATTTTTTTGCGCAAGTATTAGCTACCTAATAATAGATAAATTGTTGAATTAAAATATACTAATAATCGCATTTAAGAAATGAACTAATACTTTAGTTCAAGTCTTTAAAAACCAAATAGTAAGATGCAATTTTAATTAATAAGCTTCAATTGCAGTCAACGCAAAGCATTCACTTAATACAAGTAACATTGGAGCTTATGATTTCAAGAATTAAAATACACAGAAAAAAAATATTAATACTGAATTAAAAGTATTTTAAACAACAGTTGCATAGTTGCTGCTTATTAATATTTTATAAAGCTTGAGAAATGCTATCTAGTAATTAATTTATCAAAATTTAACTTAGAATATAAAGTTAATTTCTAAATTAATCGATATATATTTTGGTACTTGTGATTTTTAAATAATGATCATAATTCTAGGTAATAAATGATTCAATTAAAATACAAGCTTTGTAAAATAAAAATTCTCAAAGTATTGCTTTAATTCACTTTCAAGAATAAAAGTCAAACATAAAAAATTATAAGCTTTCATAAAAATATGTGTAAATTCATACCTGGTATTTTTGAAAATAAATTTTAGATACCTCAAATATAAAAACTTATTGTATATAAAAATACGGTAAAACCTTAGTTTTTGCCTGAATAATCAAACTACAATATAAATATTGATGACAATAATAATACAACCACTGAAAATGAGCTAATTATGATTTAATTAAGTGCTTATACTTAAAAAGCAAACAATTCAATGATTATTTAAAAATACAATAAAATAATAAGTGACTGCTCCGATCTTTTTCAAAGATTGGGGATAAAATTTATATTTATCACTAACTTTTTTCAGGATTTTATAGTAATCTGTATCATAGAAACCATGTTGTATGGCATCTACTGACAGTCTGAAATAATGAATCTTTAAGGTTATGACTAAACTAGTTGTGTGTTTTGGATTAACTTGCTTTTGAAAACAGGTCGTAGTTTAGATTTTCGGATACAAAAGTATTGTGGAGTTGAGTTTCTTATTTCTATCTCTCAAAATCTACGTATAGTTGTAAAATTTATCGGGGGTTGAGCAGAATTAATAATTAGTAGAAACTCGTAATAGGATTAATCTTGTGTAATTTGTGTACGTAAGTTATTAACCAAATACTTTTGGTGAAATTATTTCCGGACTAAATTCTTCCTAATACATTTGTTATCCTACCTGCTGTATTTTTTGCAAATATTAGGATGACTGATTAATTCAGAAATTATTCTTGAAGCTTTTGCAGCGTGCAATCTCAATATTTTTTTCGCGGGGAGCAATGAAAATTTCACATATATCCCAATAATATCGAATTCAATTTGGGATTATATTTTAGGTATAAAACTTCTCACATAAAAATGTTGAATATTGTTACTTGAAGCAGTCAATTACCGCATTGGAGTTTAAATTGAGAACTCACCCTCCACACACATTTCTATTATAAATACATGAAAGGTCAATTTTGTAGCAAATATAGTTTAATAAATATTTATTTACTACAATTTAAGACCTTCATCTTAATAAAGTTCTCAGCAACATCAATAGAAAGATTACTCACTTGCGCTTTAATAATTGAGTTATATCAATGGATACACTTCCTATCGCTCGGTACAGATTTTTCCAGCAACTAGATCCTATGTCTGTGTTGCAAAGAATAAATACTGAGTATGCAAATGGTCATTTACAAGTCTTTAGTCCATTACGTTCTTGGTCATTTTATACAGAGAATAGCAAAATTATTTATGCATGTTACTCAGATAATATGCTTGATTTATTGTCTCAGAATATTCGCTATTTAATTGATAGTGACCGAAATATTTATCAAGAAATATGTCATCATTTACAGAGAATATTGAGTAGGAAAGATGAAGATGATGCTTCGTTTAGAGATAAAGGGTATTTAGCTATCTGTTGGCTAGTCCATAAAAAATATATTAATCCACCCCAAGCAGGTGCGTTAATAGAAAATCTGGCGCTGGACTTGATGAGGTCTTTTTTATCTTTAGAGCAGGGGAGCTATGATTTTACTCCTAAAAGTTTTTTGGAAGAGCTACCAAAGTTCAATTATATAGATTGGCATTCACTGGTAGAACGCTGTCAAAAGCCTAAGGATCTCGCCAAGAAACACTCACCAAGAAATCAATATGATTCCTCATCGCTATTGAATAATGCTCCTCCAAGTACATCACGACAACACAACAGCTACCTATCACCAACAAGACAAAAAACTAGTCAAAGCATTAGTAATACTCAAAAAACTGTAATGAAATCTAGTCAAAATATGGGATCAGATGATAATATGCCATCTCGCTCATCTTCAGAGCAACCTGACAAGAGTTATTCTGTTATAGATTTAGTGGATAACTATAATAGTATTCTTCCGGAGAATGTTAGTGGTGTAGATCTAAATGTCCAAAGTCTAAACCAGCAAATAAACGATCAAAATAACAGCACACATTTAATAGATTATTCTCAAATCAAATCATCATTACAAATTAATGATTTCAATTATCAAAACAATGATAATCAGTCATCAATACACAGTACAAAATATACGATAGTTTGTATTGATGATAGTCCGGCAGTCTTAAATGCAATCAAAAATTATTTGGACGATCAGATTTTTTCTGTAGTTGGTATTAAAGATCCATTAAAAGCATTGATGCAAATAATTCGTTTGAAACCAGATCTAGTTTTATTAGATATTGGAATGCCCAATTTGGATGGCTACGAACTGTGTTCTTTACTGCGGAAACATTCATATTTCAAAAGTACTCCAGTAATTATGGTCACCGGTAGAACTGGTTTTGTCGATAGAGCTAAAGCAAAATTGGTTAGAGCATCTGGTTATTTAACGAAGCCATTCACACAAGGAGATCTACTAAAAGTAGTGTTCCAGCATCTCGATATTCTATAAGCGTTCGAAATAAATACAAACAGATATTTTAGTGGATTCAGGGAGGTTAAAGAGTGAAAGCAAACAGTTTTGATACTGTTCTGATAGTGGAGGATTCTCCAAGCGAGTTGGAGCTTATGAGCTATTATCTTGCCAATAGCGGCTACAATATCATCAAAGCTACGGGTGGGAAAGAGGCTTTTGAAATAGCACTAGAAAGCAAACCAGACATAATCGTAACTGATATCGTCATGCCTGGAATGAGTGGCTTCGAATTATGCCGTTGCTTAAAAAGAAATCCAGATACCAAAAAAGTACCAATCGTTGTTTGTACTTCTAAAAACCAAGAAATAGATCGTTTGTGGGGTATAAGACAAGGGGCTGATATATATCTCACAAAACCCTATAGTCGCGAACAATTATTAAATGCAATTAAATCATTAACAGAAGAAATTGCTTGATTTTAAAATCAAATGAATAATTTAAACAATAACTTAATGATAAATAAAAGTCAAAGTTCTTTGGCAGATACTTATCTCAAGTTTCAACTAAATGAATTTACCTATGCCGCATTACCAGTTCAATATTTACATGAAGTAGTTGTAGTGCCAGTTGAGTCCATTCCTTCTATTCCAAATATGCCTGCTTGCGTCTTAGGACTAATCAACTGGCGGAGTCGTATTATTTGGGTCATTGATTTACCAAATATGTTAAATTTGGAGACTAATAATCGTACTTGCAGACAACATAAGATACTTGTTATTCAAGCAGAATCTACAGCCTTAGCTTTAGTTGTACCAGAAATTATTGGTACAACTAGATTAGTAGCAAATGATATAGAGTCTCCTCAGGAAAAATTCTCTTCCGATCTGGTTCCTTACTTACGAGGATGGGTTTTACAGAACCAAGAGCAACTTTTAGTATTAGATACACAAGCTATTTTGCAATCTGCAATTTTTCATAATAATTAGCAGTTTCGAACAATCAGCCATAACTCTAGAAATGGCCGTTTTCACAATATATAAATAGAGAGAATTTATTGATGCTTGATAAAAAAGTTAATTTTGACCGAGAAAGTTTTAACTCGGAATTAGAAAATAAGATTCCCTATACAAATGATACTTTGGGTAATTCAAAAAATGGAGGTAAATCTTTACCAAATACTGTAATACAAAAAAAAATGCGGGGGCGTAACTCCGATAGTAATCGCTTGAGTTCATTCTTACAACAAACAAACTTGCGTACTAAAGCTATTGCTTTTTCTGTGAGTTTGGGAACTATTCCTGTATTAATATTTGGTTCTATTACTCATCATTTTATTCATAAATCAATCTACTCAATTACACATGACGCGCCTCATAGCGATGAAGTAGAACTAATTAAAGAAGATACTCACAATCATGTTTTTATGACTATCGCCCTAGCAACTCTATTGACAGGGTTAATTGCTAGTGGAGCGGGTGTAATTGTTGCTAATCGTATAGTTTTAAGAATTCTTGCAGCAACTTTTACCGTTAAATCTTTAGCTAAGGGTAATCTTCATAATCGAGTTGCAGTTAGTGGAAATGATGAAATTGCAGCCCTAGGATTTCATATTAACCGCATGGCAGATCAATTAGAAGAAGTTTTACTCCAACAAAGAAGTGAAGCGGAACAATTAAAGTTATTTACCAATAGCTTAATTTCTATTCGCCATTCTGCCAACCCAGAGAATTTAATGAATGCAGCAGTAACGGAAGTTCGTCGTTCATTGAACGTCGATCGCGTTGTGGTCTATCGATTTGATTTTCAGGGAGGAGGAGAGGTAATTGCAGAGTCTGCAGCATCTGATATTCCTCAAGCCCTAGGAGAAAAAATTCAAGATAGTTGTATCACTCAGGAGTTAATCGAGGCTTACAAAAATGGTCGGGTTCTAGCAGTTAACAATGTTTTTGAAGCTGGATTCGCACCCGAACACTTGCAGTTGATGGAAAGGCTGCGCGTTAAATCAAGTCTGATTACACCCATCGTAAAAGATAATCAACTATTTGGTTTCCTCATAGCCCATAATTGCCACACGGTTCGTTTCTGGCAATCATATGAAGTTAACTTTGTTCAGCAACTAGCAATCCAGGTGGGAATTACTTTAGAAAGGGTTCGTTTGCTAGAAGATACTCAAGTATTGAAAAATTTTGCCGTACATCTGTCCAGTTCTCTGAGCATACCAGAAATTTACAATTTGGCTGTTCAAAATGTTCGCAATGCTTTGCTTGCAGACAGAGTTGTCATCTACAAATTTAATGAGGACTTACCAGGTAAAATTGTTGCTGAATCAGTGTTAGCTGGTTGTCCTTCCAGTGTTGGGGTGGAAATTAACGACCCCTGTTGTAAAGACTATATAGAAAAATATCAGCAGGGTCAAATCTTAGCTATCAATAATATTTATGAAGCTAATCTCACCGAGTGTTATCAGCAACAACTAGAAAGTTTTGGTGTTAAAGCTAATTTAGTTGCGCCAATTCTGGTAGGGAACAAGTTATTAGGCTTATTAATTGCTCATCAATGCATACAACCTCGTACTTGGGAACAATCAGAAATAGATTTGCTCGAGCAATTTGCGAGAATTCTGGGGATGAGTATCGAACGAGCTAACCTCCTAGAAATTACGGAACAAGCTCTGGAAGCAGCAGAAATCAGTTCTAAGCAACAACGGGAACAAAAAGAACAACTTCAACAAGAACTTCTCAGACTTCTGAATGATATTGAAGCTGCAGCAGAAGGAGATTTGACAGTAAGAGCCGAAGTTACCAATGGAGAAATGGGTACGGTTGCTGACTTCTTCAATTCGATTATTGAAAGTTTGCGGGAAACTGTTACTCAAGTTAAGCATGCAGCCAGTGAGGTAAATGTAGCCATTTCCGATAACTCTGGAGCAATTAACGAACTGGCTACAGAAGCTCTTCGACAAGCAGAAGAGGTCAATCGCACCCTAGACTCGGTTGGGGAAATGCGAATTTCAATTAAAGATATTGCGATCAGTGCTCGCAAAGCAGCTTCAGTAGCTCGTACCGCATATAAAACTGCCGAAACTGGTGGTACAGCAATGGATTTGACCGTAGAAAATATCTTAAGTCTCCGGGAAACCATTGGAGAAACTGCGAAAAAAGTTAAACGTTTGGGAGAATCTTCACAACAAATATCGCGAGTTGTTTCATTAATTAATCAGATTGCGGTTCAAACAAACCTGTTAGCAATTAATGCTGGTATTGAAGCTGCTCGTGCTGGTGAAGGAAGTCAAGGTTTTGCTGTAGTTGCCGAAGAAGTTTCAGCTTTAGCAGCCCGTAGTGCTTCAGCCACAACAGAAATTGAAGGTATAGTTGCAAACATTCAAAGAGAGACTAGTGAAGTTGTTAAAGCAATGGAATTAGGTACTTCTCAGGTTGTAGAAGGAACTCGTTTAGTAGAAGATACTAAAGACTGTTTGTATCAAATTCTGGATGTATCTCGTCAAATTGATGAACTAGTACAATCTATTTCTTCAGCTACTGTCTCTCAGGTTCAAACATCGAAACAAGTTGCACATTTAATGAGAGAAGTTGCCCAATTGTCAGAAATGACAAGCGAATCATCCCATAAAGTTTCTGCTTCTCTGGAGAAAACAGTAGAAATTTCCCATGAATTACAATCTAGCGTTGGCACTTTCAAAATCAACCCCGAAGCATAGAAAGTAAATTGCTAGTGGTTAAATTTTGCTTGTATCAAATGCTAGTGTCTTATTGAGATAATGTCTTGTTGAGAGCCAAAATTTAATCATTAGCGATTCTATCTACAGTGATTTAGAAAAAATTAATAAATTTTCTAAAACTGAGAACTTTGAGATAATTGTTTTTATAAAACATTAGTTCTTGACAAATTCACTTCACATCTTCTCCTACAGATAAATTGAGTAAATGTAAGTTTAGTAAATATAAATTTAGTAAGAGGTGGAATGGGTAGAAGATAAATTTACTATAAGAAGAACAGCAACATAATGCATAAAAACTGTCTTAAATAATAAGATATCGAAGGGGATATAAATTGAATATGAATATCTGTAGACATTTAAACTAAATTTAGATTTAAAGTAAGACCCAGGAAATAAAAAATAATATTTGAATCATAACTTGAATAACTAATAAACATATGTACGAGAATAAAGAGCTAGAAATTCAAAAACTATTTCTAGAAGAAGCTACCGATTATCTGAATACTTTAGAAGACTTTTTATTAGGAGTAAAGCATACCTATTGTATTGAAATTGAAAAAATCAACGCTGCTTTGAGAGCCGCTCATTCAATTAAAGGTGGTGCGGGTATCATGGGCTTTCGAATTTTGAGCGATCTTGCTCACCGCTTGGAAGACGCCCTAAAAGTTCTCAAAACCCAAAACAAGTCGTTGGAGATTGATGATGAGCTACAAGGTTTGTTGCTCTCTAGTATTGATTTTTTAAGACAGATAGTAGATTTTCATTCCCAAGGTCAATCGATATCGGAAGAATGGTTAGAAAATTATTGCTATCCAGTTTTTGAGAACTTACATCAAACTTTAGGAGATCCCGTACCTGAAGATGCAACAACAATACTCTCTACAGAAGACAACTCCCAAGACATAATACCTTTAATTTTCCAAACCGAAGTTGAAGAATCTTTGCAACGCCTAGAATCATTACTAGGAAGTGGTGAAACCTCTGGTTTATCAGAGGAACTGGCAATGATGGCTGCTGGTTTGGGTGGTTTGGGAGAGATGTTACAAATAGAAGCTTTTACCCAACTGTGCGAATCAGTTGCATATCATTTAGCAACTACTGATACTGAAGCAGTAATTTTAGAAATCGCTAATACTGCATTGAAAGCATGGCGAAATTCTCAGGCATTAATATTAACTAATCAATTTAATAATTTACCTAACGCAATTGATTGTGATGTCGACATAACTACAGTAGTTTCCAACAAACCAGAAGTTCAAACGAGTGAAGTCAAAATACCCGCTTCTCCAGAATTAGATAATTCTTTAGATACATCACTCTTTGCTGACATTATTAATCCTCCAATACCTCAGCGCACCGAGAAATTGGCTGTGGAAAAAACATTATTTGGAGATGAGGACTTTGTAGAAACTCCCCAACAATCTCAACAATCACAAACACAGCAATTAGTAACTCCACATAATCATTCCGAACACCACGAAAATACGGTCAGGATTCCTGTTAAACAGTTAGAAGAAATTAATGATTTATTTAGCGAACTGACAATTGAACGTCACAGTTTTGACTTCCAATTAGTAAGATTGCAAAAGCTCATTCGCAATTTAAATCAGCGCGTTCAAACACTAGAAACAGAAAATTATGCTCTGCGTACAGCTTATGACCGATTAGTTTTTAAAATACCTGCTTTAAGAGCAACAAAATATCATTCAAAAACTTCAGAAGAAAATGATAAAAATACTCATATAAAAAGCCTCACTAATAAATTTGATACTTTAGAATTAGATTCTTATGACGAAATCCATATGCTATTTCAAGCAGTTATGGAAACCGTCGTTCAAATTCAGGAAGTGGTTGCTGATGTTGAGGTCAATCTAGAAGATATTCAACAAGTCAAGCGCTCATTTAATAAGAATTCAAAATATTTACAAAATGCTCTTACCCAAGCAAGAATGCGTCCTCTATCAGATATTGTTGATCGCTTTCCTAGAGCGTTACGCGATATGAGTGTGGAGCACGGTAAAAATGTTCAATTGAAAATAGAAGGTGCTAATACTCTAATAGAACGCAGTATCTTAGAGTCCTTAAATGAACCATTAATGCATATGATGCGTAATGCCTTCGATCATGGAATTGAAGAGCCAGCGACGCGCTTAGCATCAGGTAAATCAGAATCAGGAGTCATTGAAATTGCAGCCAAACATCATCGCAATCGTACCATAATTACTTTACGGGATGATGGCAGAGGCATTGATTTAGAGCAAATTCGTCAAAAAGCTCTAGCTATGGGCTTAGATGAGTCTCTATTAGCACAAGCAACGGAAGAAGAATTACTGTCGCTGATTTTTGAACCAGGATTTAGTACCAACGAGCAAGTAACATCTTTGTCTGGTCGAGGTGTGGGCATGGATGTGGTGCGAAATAATCTCAAACAAGTAAGGGGGAATGTTACTGTTAATACAGAGCTTGGCAAGGGTACAACTTTTACCCTCTCAGTTCCATTTACCCTTTCTGTTGCCAGGATTCTTTTAGTGGAATGCAATAGAATGTTATTAGCATTTCCCACTGATGTGGTTGAAGAAATTTTCTTGCTAGAAGAAAGTCATATTTCTCAAGTAGATAGTAATGAATTTGTCTACTGGCAAGATCGGAGATTGGCTTTAATTAGGTTGAATCAATATTTGAAATTTAATTGTCCCCGCTACGATAATCCTGATCTAGAAACTCCAGCAGTTATCAATTCTGCCAGTGTGATAATTATCAAGAGTGGGAATCAGTTAGTCGCAGTACAACTAGATCGTACATGGGGCGAGATGGAAGTTGCGGTGCGCCAAGTGGAAAGTAATATACCTTTACCACCAGGTTTTAGTAATTGTACTATTCTTGGTAATGGCAGAGTGGTACCCTTGGTTAGCATCAATGAGCTACTGTATTGGATTGCTAGTAGTGAAGCGGTCAATAACAATCAAAATTCTTCCCCAGAGCCCATCGCATCTGGTATGTCTCCATCGCTGTTACTTTCAAACCACTCCATATCCAGAGTTAGAAGAAATACAATTTTGATTGTTGATGATTCAATAAATGTCCGGCGTTTCTTAGCTTTAATGCTAGAAAAAGCTGGGTATTCAGTAGAACAAGCAAAAGATGGTCAAGATGCTTTAGACAAATTGGGGGGTGGTTTGCAAGTTGAGGCTGTAATATGTGATATTGAGATGCCACGAGTGGATGGTTATGGCTTTCTGGGTAGTATCAAATCAGTAAAAGCATCTAAGGATATACCCGTGATTATGCTTTCATCTCGTAGTAGCAATAAACATCGAAAGCTTGCAATGCAACTTGGTGCTGTCGCTTACTTCTCCAAACCATACAACGAACAGGAATTATTACAAGCTTTGGAAGAAATTATTGCTGCACCTGCTTCTATGTTGAGCATGTCTTAGACTGTTTACTTGATGTATATCGCAATCCTAAATGATTTATAAACGGGAATTATTTCTGGGCTTGGGTTTGAAGGTGCTGATTGTTCACATTTCAAATAGGATTGCTATATATCAAACTCAACATAAATCAGTATAAGATTCTGCTGCCATAAAACCCTCCTATTCTGAGTGATATCATTTCCGGTAAAACACTTGCGATAAGGTTCGTAGTAGCGCTTGAGCGCAAATATTTTTACTATGAAGCTAAAGCGCTACTACAAACAAACTATTTTTAAACAAGTAATTAAGCGGACCAGGACTTACGCAAGTGTCACAATTGGTGGTTGGTGCGTGACGCTATAAGTCTGATTCTTACGTTCAGGTATTTTTACAGCGTCACACACCCTACAGGAAAAATATGCCAGTTGCGTAAGTCCTACGGACATGATATGAGGGTTTTAATGCAATAAAAATGATAGCTTTAGAGTAGAGGTTAAGTGGTTAAAAATTATTATGAGATTTTACTAGAGCGCTGAAACTATCAAACATTATTTTGTTTCTGTAATTCTCAATTGGTAAGGGAGATAATCATCTTCATTGTAAGATCCGATCCAAATGTAATATTCTCCCGGAAGCCACTCACCGGTAATACCGGGATTTTTACCTTCAAAATCGTCATTACACCAGCTACCTCCGGGACCTTCAATCATCAGAGTTGTATCTTTTGGACTTTGCACCTGCAGTTTTAAATAATCAAACTTACTAGTTAATTGAAGAGTATGGTCTGGTTCTCTGTCAAAGAAACCTTTACATGGACCTGTAAGAGTTTCTGTTCTATCTGCAAGTTTATTCGCTGGAATCTTTCCACCGCTCATACCGCTGACAACTAGTGGATCTGGGTCAAATTCGTTACCAATAACGATATCTTCAAAAATTGGTGCTGGAGTTTCATCCGCATGAGCGACAAACTTAATATCTGATAAAGTTAGCAGAGTTATTGTTAGCAAAGATAACTTTAAAATTTGATTTATCATTATTATTTGCCATTCTGATTAGATGATTTTTAAGTAATTTGAATGACATTTATTTTACAAACCAAGTTCCCGATTCAGGAGTAATTGCTGATAAGTTTTTGGGTATTGAGAAATTTTTTGATTGACATCAAGAACTTGATATTGAATTGATAATTTATATCTAATAATGGGTAATGGGTAATGGGTAATGGGTAATTGGAAAAACCTATTACCTATTACCAATAATTACATATTAGTCATAGACCAATTACCCCAATGGTAAATTCACAATCTATGTTAATAAAGATTTAGATGCTTAGACTTTAACTTGCTGCGGCTAAAGCTTGAGTTAAGCGTGATTTATCTAAATTGATTTTATTAAGTAGTAACCAAGATTGCATCAGGTCCGGACCATTGAGTTCTCCAGTTAGTGCAGCTCGCAAACTTCGCATTACAAGACCTTTCTTGAGTTTTTGTCCTTTTACTACCTGTTTGATAATATCTCCTGCGGTAGTCGCATCTAAAGGATTTTTATCATCCAAGGCTGCAATAATTGCTTCGACTGAACCAATTACTCCTTCTTTTTTTAGTTGAGCGATCGCTTCTTCACCATATTCCACTTCTGTTGTGAAAAAGGTTTTAGTTAAACTTACTATGTCCTGTAGACGAGTCAGACTGGGTTGGGTGAGAGTAACTAACTCTTCTAGCCACTGGCGTTCCCTACCATCGTTCAATTTACACCCAGCTTTTTCCAATACAGGCATGAGTAGATCTGTCAATTTATCTACTGGCATATTGTGAATATACTGGCTATTAATCCAATCTAGTTTTGCCCAATCAAATTTTGCTCCAGCTTTATTTACTCGTTCAAAACTAAATTCTTTAGCTGCACCTTCCAAGGTAAAGATTTCTTGTGTTGAGTCTGGGGGAGACCAGCCCAGCAAAGTCATGTAATTCACCAAAGCTTCTGCAGTAAAGCCCATTTCCTGAAAGTCACAAATAGAAGTAACGCCATCTCGTTTGGAAAGCTTGCGTCCTTCCATATTCAGAATTAATGGAGTGTGGGCAAATTCTGGAGTTTTCGCTCCAAAAGCTTCGTAAAGTAAAATTTGTTTTGCAGTATTAGCAATATGGTCTTCTCCCCGAATAACATGGGTGATTTGCATATCCATGTCATCTATAACCACAGCAAAATTATATAAGGGTTGACCAATACCACCGTCGGTAGCGCGAGCAATGACCATATCACCACCTAAGTCACTACCACGCCAAACCATTTTGCCCCTTACTAAGTCATTCCAGACTATTTCCCGAGTGTCATCAATTTTAAAACGAATTACAAAACTACGACCTTCAGCCTGAAAAGCTGTTTCTTGTTCTGGGGTAAGATTCCGATGACGATTATCATAACGGGGTGCTTCATTTCTAGATTTTTGAGCTTCCCGCAATGCTTCCAACTCTTCAGTGGTGGTGTAACAGCGATAGGCTAAACCTTTATCTAAAAGAGTTTGTACTCCTTGCTTGTAGAAATCCAAACGTTTCGATTGGAAAAATGGACCTTCATCCCAATCTAGTCCCAACCAACGTAATCCCTCAAGAATGTTCTCTGTATATTCGGGACGCGATCGCGATGTATCGGTATCTTCAACTCGCAAAATGAATTTGCCACCGAGATGACGGGCAAACAACCAATTAAAAACAGCGGTTCTAGCTGTTCCAATATGTAAGTTTCCTGTAGGACTAGGAGCAAGACGGACTCTAACAGTCACTGCTAATTCTCTCTATAAATCGTGCATAAACAATTTAGCTCAGATTTAAATATCATAAAAGATATAAAATCTAAGCTAATAAAAATCTGATATTGATTTAATCTACGGGACCGACGGGGCTCGAACCCGCAACTTCCGCCGTGACAGGGCGGTGCTCTAACCAATTGAACTACGGTCCCTCAACTGGTGACTAACTAATTATCTCCATGACCTATAAAGTTGTCAAGGGTTTGCTGAATTTTTTTTTCATGGAGATTTGAAGTCGGCTTTTTCGCTCTCACAGTCAAGGGTTTGCAAGAGTTGGGCTCGTATTTGTTTATATTTCTGTTTTAATAATTGCTTACTAAGTTGTGCTTGATGGGAATTGGGTAAGTTTTCACTTTTGAACAAGCAATCTTTTAATAGCTCTTGCTGTTGGTAGCTGACAGCAGCACTTGTAATGTGGGTAATTGGGTGGGGGGGTTCCAAAGAAAATAAAGCTAAGGGATAGCGTTGGTTTTCTGCTAAATAACGCACTAAAAGGCGATGTTCTAGATTGTGCATGTCCAAATAGCTTGGTAACCACTTCGCGCCTAGTTCTGGTTGATGGAGTGCAGTCAACCACAGCAACATTGGATGAGGAGAAAGAGCGAAAACAAATTGGTTATAGGATTGAGAATTTAAGCGTTTGTGAATGTCCTCTTGGGACATCATCAGAAATAATGCGGTGACATAGCTATTTTCAAATTCCACTAAACGGGGGAAAACAATTTCTTGAATAGGTTTATCTTGACTCCAAACTAATCCCCAACAAATTTTTTCCAGAGATGGTTCTAATCCGGAAGTGGAAGGAATCAGACTTGAATGTTTGTGGATATTCCTGTTTGTTGCTTTATCTTGCGTTGTCAAGTTTCTAGTGTTGAGGGTTTTTGTAGGACTTACTAGTTTTTTCTGATGATCGCTGACTTCCAATTTTATATTGTCTAAAACATTAAGAATTTCAGTTAGACTTTGGGGGCGATCGCCCTTAGATTTTGCCAAGCAGTTCATAACTAAATTCTCTAAAACCTTGGGTAATTGGAGTTGAGGATTAATATTACTCAGTTGTCGTGGTGTTTCAGACAAATGTGCTTGATACCAAGCGGCGAAGTTATCATTTGTTATTTCCCAAGGTTTTTCGCCTGTGAGCATTTCATACATTACTACTCCCAAACTATAAATATCAGAACAGTTATCTAATTCTCGATCTTGAAACTGTTCGGGAGAAGAATAAGGTAAAGAAGCGCTGAAACCATCTACTATTGCTAGGGTAGCTGAATTATTGATAAATTTAGCGACACCAAAATCCAAAATTTTGACTAATTGACCCAATACGCGATCAGGAAGGACTAATATATTACTTGGTTTAATATCTCTATGTATTAATGGGTAAAATGTCCCATCAATTTTTATCCCTTGATGAGCACACTGTAAACCCAAACATATTTGACGAGTCAAATTAATAAATTTATTTAAAGGTATTGGCATTAAATCTTGTAAACTTTTTCCCTGTAGGTATTCCATTACATAAAAAGGTTTACCTGATTTGCTTAAACCAAAATCCGTAACCTTGACAATATGTAAGCTTTTCTGACTTAAAGCTGCACAAATACGAGCTTCTGAAGCAAAACTTTGCAGTTGTTTGGAATTAAAAAAATTTGAGGATAGGAATTTTACTGCTACTGGTACTCCGGCGAGCAAAACATCTTCTGCTAAAAATATTTCTCCCATATCACTTTGAGAAATTATTCGCTTTAGTTGATAGCGATCGAGCAATAATTCCATATCATCTGAAGATATGGGAGGTAAAAAAGTATTATTATTCATTTTTTCAAAGATGCTCCCACCGATAATCCATATTGCTAATATTTATATTTATTTAAATGTGATAAATATAATTTTTTCATAAAAAATTATGGTATTTCTTGCTAAAGAATAGATTTGATTATTTTTATAATTTTTTATTTTTTAAATTTATATTTATTAATGAAATTAAATTATATTCCCCACCTTAAATTTACTAATATATTGTTTACAGTAATTTATAATTTTTGCAGTATGAGACCTTTCTGTAATTGTATTTAGTTGATTTTGCTTTAGTCTATTTTGTTTGAGTTTATCAAGTTTTAGTTTCAAAATAGCTTTACACTGTTTTGATGATATCACTGCTTTGAATCGCTGATAGCTTAATAAAAAATCTACC
>NZ_JASJDK010000186.1 GCF_030065675.1 Mastigocoleus sp. MO_188.B34
AAAAAGACTCAAAAAATGGAAAATTACTATATATAAAATATACAATTAATTTATGTTTATTATCAAATATTTTGTTAAAAAATAAAAATATTTGTATGTAAAATAATCAGTATAGCTATTTTTAATAAATTGAAGTGCCTTGACTTTAAACGAGTAAATTCGTTTGATGAACAAATACCTATATTAGTAGTTTGTCAAAAACAAGGTTATAAAAATGTAATATCAGTTACTATTTATTGCTGCTATATCCTAATACCTTAGTAAAGAACATTATTTTTGATTTTATGCTTCATTTATAGTAAGACATAAAAGTTTTACTGATTAAGTTTATAAAATTACAAACTTAGGGAACACTGAAATTAACCTTGAACCTGCAAAGGGTAACGGTAATAAAAAATCTCTCCCAAGGAAATTGAAACGTGATACTGCTACGTGGGTTTACTTATTTGGCGTTAGCTTGCACCGTATTGGGATCGATCGCTGTTCCGAATACTAGTAATGCTGTCGTATCTAAACAGGAACAACAAGGAAAATACCCAGCGGAAAATTCTCAAGAAACAATTTTAGTTGAAAACTATCTTGAAAAATATCTGGAAAACTATAAATCTGTTGGTGTTGACTCCTCTGAGTTAACCCCTGCTTACCCACCAACAACCCCACCACCTGGAGTAAAACCTCTACCAGATCGACGGATATTGGAAAACAATCGTAAAGATGTAGATTATCGGGTTCATGCTTTGCAAAAAGATTATATAGGTAATTTGTGGGTCGGTTCCGGAAGGGGTCTCACGCGCATCGATCCCAATACCGGGGATATTTTAGCCCGTGTCAATTTGCCGAGTGTTGCCATTGGTGCTTTAGCAGAAGATAAAGTGGGACGTATATGGGTAGGAACCTATGCTGGATTAAAACGAGTAGACCCCCGCAGTAGTGAAATTACAGCACAAAATTTATTTTTACCTTCCAAAAGAGTTTTGTCTTTACAACTCGACCGACGGGGTTATTTATGGGTTGGAACTGATAATGGGCTAGCTTTAATTAGTCCCGACGAAGGTTTGATTATGACTACCTTAAAAAAATTACCAGGAGTTAGCGCCAATAGTATGACCCTTGATGCAGATGGTCAGCTTTGGGTTGGAACTTTAGAAGGTCTGGTACGGGTAAATACAGCCAGTGCTTTTGTGATGAAGCATATTAATAATTTACCCGGTACAACCGTACAAGCCCTAGCAATAGATTCCAAAGGTTTAATCTGGGCGGGAATGGCAAACAATTTACTGGTAATCAACCCTAAAAATGGGACTATTCTCAGATCTGTAACTCGGTTGCGGGGTAAAGATGTGAGATCGATCAAGTTTGCTCGAGATGGTAGTGTTTGGGTTGGAACTAGAAATGGTTTACTCAGATTAAATCCCCACAACGGAGCGGTATTAGATCGAGTTGCGGGATTACCATCTAGTCGAGTTATGTCTATTGCACCTGATGTAGGGAATAAGTTATGGGTTGGTACCAGTGAAGGTTTAGCTTGGTTAATGCCAAATATGGAAAGAGCACAACCTCATTTTGCATTTGGTCGGGAGGTTGAGTGATGAGTATTAGTTGGTTGCCAAATATATAAATAATTTTGTTTTCCAAATAGAAGGATAAGACTATAAATCAAAATTTAAATTTCTGCAGAGAATATATAACAAATGGTGGATGACAATTACACATGCAGCAGTAAATATTGCACATGTGACCTCACAGACATCTGATATTTGTGAACATTTTGCAGAACTCTCTTGCAAAGGGGTGAAGTTCCGCAGATAATTAAGTACATCCACTGAATTAATTGCAGTGATGCCCTCCTGTCTTAATCCTGCCTGCAAAAATCCCTCCCACCCCGATGACACTAACTTTTGCAGTCATTGTGGTACCCCACTTTTGCTGCTGAGAAATCGCTATCATCCAATCAAATTAATAGGTGCTGGAGGATTTGGAAGAACTTATCTAGCAGAAGATATTGATAAGCTCAATGAGAAATGTGTTATTAAACAATTTGCCCGTCAGACGCGTGGAACTTATGCCCTGAAAAAGGCAAAAGATTTATTTGAACAAGAAGCTAGACAACTACAAAAATTAGGAGAGTACCCACAAATACCAAGATTGCTTGCCTATTTTGAAGATAATTCTTGTCTATATATTGTACAAGAGTTTATCGATGGGGAAAACTTACTTTCTGAATTAAAGCAGGAAGGAATTTTTAGCGAGGAAAAAATTAGAGATTTACTACGGGATCTCTTAAATGTTCTCCAAGTAGTTCACGAACATAAAATTGTTCATCGGGATATTAAGCCAGATAATATAGTTCGTCGTTCTAGCGATCGCAAACTGGTGCTGATAGATTTTGGTGCTTCTAAGCAATTAATGACAACAGTGATGCCTGAACATGGAACAGCGATCGGATCTATGGGTTATGTTCCGATGGAACAGATAGAAGCTGGTGAAGCTTATCCAGCAAGCGACTTGTACAGTTTGGGTGCGACTTGTTTTCATCTTTTAAGTGGAATTTTACCTTGGGAAGCTTGGAAGAGAGAAGGTTATAACTGGGTAAAATGTTGGCGGAAATATTTACAACAACCCTTAAGTGAAGAGTTGGGATTATTTATTGATAAGTTGCTCCAGCAAAACTACAAACAGCGCTATCAATCAGCCGAAATTGCTCTACAGGAATTAATTAAGCTCCCATTTAACTCCAGTCAACCAGGGAAATTTTTCTTTACAGGAAATCAACCTTACTTGTCTCAAGAATCCGTAACTCGTACCCTTGAACCTTCACGTGTCAATTCAAACTCGGTAAGTTCCAAGCCAGTTAATTCAAATTCCATTAATTCAAACTCGATAAATTCGCCGTCATTACAAACAGGAATCCCTACTCGGGAAATTATTTCTCCAAGCAACTTTCAAGGTATGCTTTCATCATCACTTTTGGAAGCACCTGCGGCTATACCAAGCAGCGATAATTTACAATCCCTTCATTCCCTTCCCTTACCCAAACAGAGTAGTAAAGTTAAACAAGGACTGACTGTGGTTGGGATTTTTATACTCTTGAGTCTGGGAATATATGGTATTTGGAGCAAGAGCGAAGAAACTTCTCCTTCCGTACAAAAAGCTGAAACAACACTATCTTCAACCATACCTTCAGAGGAAATAGTTCTAGTCAAAACTCTTACCGGACATGATAGTCGTGTCAAATCGATGGTAATTAGTCCAGATGGTGAAACATTAATCAGTGCTAGTACTGACAAGACTATCCACATCTGGCACCTACCTACAGGTAAACTAAAAAATACAATTGCCAATCGTAATAGTCATGTGAAATCCATAGCAATCAGCCCTGACGGTAATACTTTGGTCAGCGCTCATGATGACAATACAATTGATATTTGGTATTTACCTACTGGTCAGTTAGTAACAAGTCTCAATGGTCACAATAGTGATATCTTTTCCGTTGTTATTAGTGAAGATGGTAAGACTTTAGCAAGTGGAAGTGAAAATGATATCAAAGTTTGGGAACTAGCAACGGGAAAGTTACAAACTACACTTAAAGGACATTTTTCTCCTCTAAAATCAATAGCGCTGAGTCCGGATGGTCAAACTATAGTGAGCGCTAGTGAAAATAAAATCAAAGTTTGGGATTTGTCAACAGGAGAGTTAAAAACTACTATTCCTCAAGAAGCTGGAATCTATTCTTTAGCGATCACCCCGGATAATACAACTTTGATAAGTGTTGATTTCAATGGTCATATTCATCGTTGGAAGCTAGAAACAGGCGACCTCAAACATACTCTTGCAGACCGAAGAGATACTGTATTATCAGTATTTATTAGCCAGGATGGTAATACCCTGGTTACTGGAAGTCCCAATAGCCAAATTAAGATTCGGAATTTACAGACAGGAGACTTGAGAACTATCTCCACAGAGCATCCCGATGATGTAAAATCTGTGGCAATCACTCCTGATGGTAAAACTTTGATTAGTGGAAACAAAGATGAAACTATCAAAATTTGGCGAATACCCTAGTGCTTTGTCCCATTAATTTTGATAGGTTGTAGAGACGTTGCATGCAACGTCTCTACAGGATTTTTAGGAAAACGAATCCGTCATATTTAATGGGACAGACCACTAGGACATTTCTTCAGAGTAATTGTCTACCAAAGATTTGAGAATTCATTTCATTGAACTTTGAATTTTTATAAAATTTACCAAGGATTAGTGCATCTCAAGTATTTTAATATACTTGTGCCTGTTAGTTAATTCCTTTAGATGCAACTATATCTCGCTCTCATATATCTCCTTCTTATTTTCTATATTTAATTTATTTCGGTTCTCAAAAAGAGTATTATATTTGACTTGACAAAGAAGATATATTTTTAGTGAAACAACAAAGAATTGTCGCTAATATAGATGAATTAGAATATTTGATGAGAACTTTATCTTCTCCTAAACTTTGTTCCTTTTAAACATTTAGAATATTTCAAAATGCTTAGTAATTTCTTATGGATAAATAACTTGGATAAAGAAAATCCTGAGAAAATTACGAAAAATAAATTAAAAATAATAAATCTTGGGAAACAATTTTTTTATAAACGTATATTTCTTTTAGTCCACTTAATGATTTATATTGGGCGAGAGAGTGGTTGTATGTACCGTTAGGGTTTAAATATGTAAATAAGTGCCACGCTGCTTTTATAAAGCCATAATTTAACACCGTTATGGGTAAAACGCGGGAGATTTATTTTTATTTAAAGTTAAAATTAGTCGTTTACCGCCTAATTGCAACCATTTAAGTGTAATTAAGATTAAACTGAAAAGTCTTCCTCAGGAAAAACTTTTAGCTTCTTTCATAAGCAATCATGTCTAAGGTTCTCGTATCAGATTCGATCGATCGGGCTGGGATTGATATTCTGTCCCAAGTCGCAACTGTCGATGTAAAACTAGGTCTAAAGCCAGAAGAATTAATCAAGATTATTGGTGAATATGATGCACTGATGATTCGTTCTGGGACCCGCGTTACTCAAGAAGTAATTGAAGCAGGGGCGCATTTAAAGATTATCGGTCGCGCTGGTGTGGGTGTTGATAATGTAGATGTACCTGCAGCAACCCGTCAAGGAATAGTTGTTGTTAATTCTCCTGAAGGTAATACAATTGCTGCAGCCGAACATGCTGTTGCAATGATGTTATCTTTATCCCGCCATATTCCAGACGCAAATGCTTCAGTGAAAAAAGGAGAGTGGGATCGTAAAACTTTTGTTGGTGCGGAAGTTTATAAAAAAACTTTAGGTATCGTTGGTTTGGGTAAGATTGGTTCCCATGTTGCTGCAGTTGCAAAAGCGATGGGAATGAAGTTACTTGCATTCGATCCCTTTATTTCTCGGGAAAGAGCAGAACAAATTGGCTGTCAACTAGTAGATTTAGATTTGTTAGTGCAGCAAGCTGATTATATTACTCTGCATATTCCTAAAACCCCAGAGACAACTCACCTCATTAACAGCGAAATGCTGAAAAAAATGAAGCCCACTACCCGAATTATTAACTGTGCTCGTGGTGGGATCATTGATGAGGAAGCTCTAGCTGTTGCCATCAAAGAAGGTACAATTGCAGGAGCAGCATTGGATGTTTATGAGTCCGAGCCATTAAAGGAATCTCCTTTAAAATCTTTAGGGAAAGAAATGGTGCTGACTCCTCACTTGGGTGCTTCAACTACAGAAGCACAGGTGAATGTGGCGGTTGATGTTGCGGAACAAATTCGGGATGTATTGTTAGGACTTCCTGCACGTTCTGCGGTGAATATTCCCGGTTTGAGTCCGGATATCTTAGAAGAACTCAAGCCTTATATGCAGTTGTCAGAAACTTTGGGGAATTTGGTCGGACAATTAGCAGGTGGAAGGGTAGAACTGCTTAATGTCAGCCTCCAAGGTGAATTAGCAACTAATAGAAGTCAACCTTTAGTTGTTGCTGCTCTCAAGGGTTTACTTTTCCAAGCGTTGCGCGAACGGGTCAATTATGTAAACGCCAGTATTGAAGCGAAGGAGCGCGGGATCCGTGTAATAGAAACTCGAGATGCTTCAATAAAGGATTATGCTGGTTCTTTACATTTGGAAGCCACTGGTAATTTAGGAACCCACTCAGTAACTGGTGCTTTATTAGGTGATGGAGAAATTCGGGTGACAAATATTGATGGTTTCCCGATCAACGTTCCCCCTAGTCATCATATGCTGTTTACCGTACACCGCGATATGCCAGGGATTATCGGTAAAATTGGTTCCTTGCTGGGAAGTTTTAACGTGAATATTGCCAGTATGCAGGTGGGACGTAAAATCGTACGCGGGGATGCTGTAATGGTTCTCAGTTTAGACGACCCTTTACCTGAAGGCATTTTAGCTGAGATTATTAAAGTACCCGGTATTCGCGATGCATATACTGTGACATTGTAATATTTGTCTTATGGGATTTTAAAGCCGTTCGGATCTCGAGCGGCTTGGTAATGGGTAATGGGTAATGGGTAATAGTGTGAGTTTGTTGTTTCAGAAAAACTGTCTACAAAAACAATTGATAACCAAGCGGTTCTTACACCAATTACGAAATACCAATTACTAATTACCAGTTTTTAAACATACCAGGACTTACGCAACGTTAGCATAGTGTGTCCGTAGGACATAGATTTGTCATTGCGACCGAAACACAGTGTAGGGAAGCAATCTCAGAGTTCTTGGGATTACGTCGCTATCGCTCGTAATGACGCAATTACGTTAATTTTGCGTAAGTCCTACATACAATAAGTTTTGCAAATAATAATATATTACAAAACGATACAAAAAATAATACAAAAATTAAAATTAAGAATTCTAACAGATGCAGATTAATCAAGGTTTGCATAAGCTAATAGTAGACTGACCTAGATCGTTGAATTCTTGGAAGTAAAAGGAGCGCGATCGCGCATGAGTCAATTAAAGGTTGCGGCAATTGTTGGGGTAGGTAAGGGGCTAGGAAACGCCATCGCTCATCGGTTTGCACGCGAAGGCTTTAGTGTGGGTTTAATTGCCAGAAATGCAAAAACGCTGGCTAATATTCAATCTGATTTGGAAAATTTTGGTAGTAAGGCATTGTCTGTGACTGCTGATGTCACAGATCCTGTGTCCCTTGCTGCAGCTTTGGATCTAATAAAATTAGAATTAGCTCCACCGGATATTTTAGTGTATAATGCCGGCATATTTAAGGTTAATGGCATTTTAGAACTGTCGCCAGAAGAGTTTGAGTATTGCTGGAAAGTTAATTGTTTTGGTGCTTTTGTCGCAACACAGCAGGTTTTACCAGCAATGCAGGAGCGTGGGAAAGGTACGATTCTTTTAACTGGTGCTACTGCCTCCCTCAGGGGTTCGGCTCGATTTTCTGCCTTAGCTGTAGGTAAGTTTGGATTGCGGGCGTTAGCGCAGTCATTAGCAAGAGAGTTTGGAAATCAGGGTATTCATGTGGCTCATATTGTCATTGATGGTATGATAAATACCCCTAATATTCGGGAACTATTCCCACAGGTAGAAGAGGATAACCTTCTCTCGCCTGATGCGATCGCTGAAACTTACTGGCATCTTTATAAGCAGGATCCTAGTGCTTGGACTTTAGAAATGGATATACGTCCTGCAGTGGAGAAGTTTTAACTCTATGGTTTTGATTCCATAGGTTTTAACTTGATAGCTTCTAATTTGATAGCTTCTAACTTCATAAGTTCAAATTTCATAGGTCTGAACTCTATAACGTAAGATGCTTCTTCCTCAATCTGAAGCTCTTAAAAATACCACGTGTAAACCCCTAAGTAAGAATGATAAAAAATTAAAAATGTGAAGTTACTGTTAAGAAAATAAATATCCGTACTTATTCTATTTGCTTTTCTATTGCTGTAAATGATTGAAATCTGGGGCTTTTCTGGATATTTCGACACATAAAGTAGTTCCAGATCGGAAGTAAACTTCATATCAGTTTAACTTGATTCGGGTATTAGGATTTGTAATTAGTAAATTTACAACGATCTTCTTGGCAAAAATCACATCACCGTTTACGCAATTGCCAGGACAGTTTTTACAAACAAATATTCAGAGAAATCAACTCTTTAAAGCTGTATGAAACAAGACTTTAAATCCCTGAAACAGTAAAAAAATCTCGATAATAGTTTATTTTTTCGGGGTTTGCACTGAGGCTAAATATGATACACACCTGAAAGAATGAGTTGTTTTATATACAGATTTTCATAATATTATCAGCAAAAACCGATTGTGACAGTCCTGTGTTCGGACTGCGGGTTGTATGACCCTCTATCCCTCTCGGGTAGAATTCGGAAATTGTCTTTTTAGAAGATTGTCCATTTTGGTGGCCTTAGATGACAAACATCATGCATCAGATGACAAACATCACCCAACGACCATGGTATGAAGCTGCTATTTTGTCAGCACCATACAAACCTTCTTCAAAAAATTTTGAGAAGTGGGTGCTTGCAGCAACTATCATCGGTTCGAGTATGGCGATGATGGATGTTACTGTCGTTAACGTAGCGCTGCCAATATTACAAAATGTATTGGACGGTACGGCAGCTGAAATGCAGTGGGTGGTTGAGTCTTACTCATTGTTTCTTTCTGCTTTAATTTTGGTCGGTGGTTCTTTGAGCGACCGTTTTGGTAGACGAAAGATTTACGCTGCTGGCGTAATTCTATTTGCCTTGGCTTCGGCTTGGTGTGGTTTATCATCAACCGTAAACCAACTAATCATTGCTCGTGCAGTTCAAGGTATTGGTGGTGCACTTTTGGTTCCTGGTAGTTTGGCAATTATCAGTGCTGTTTTTGAAGGCGAAAAACGAAGTAAAGCCATTGGAACTTGGGCAGGTTTTACAGCTATTACTTCAGCTTTAGGAACCGTTTTAGGTGGCTGGTTAGTAGAAGAATGTTCCTGGCGATGGATATTTTTTCTCAACCTACCTTTAGCTGTAGTTGTTCTGGGTATTTCATTGCTATATATGCCAGAAAGTTTTGGTGAAGATTCTCCTAAGCTTGACTGGTGGGGAACCCTTTTAGCAACTTTAGGTTTGGGGACACTGGTTTACGGATTAATTGAATCGTGTAATTTAAGTCTTACCCATCCCTTGGTCGTTACCTGTTTAGTTGTAGGCACACTGATTATGTGTGCTTTTATTTTAGTTGAGGCTAAAAGTTCTTCTCCAATGATGCCGCTAAATTTGTTTAAATCTAAAACATTTAGTGGTGCTAATTTACTTACTTTGTTACTCTACTCCGCCTTGGGAGGAGTGTTTTATTTGGTTCCCTTCGATTTAATCCAGATTCAACACTATTCTGCTACTGCAGCTGGCGCGGCTTTTCTACCTTATATTCTGATAATGTTCTTTCTTTCAGAGTGGTCGGGGTCTTTAATGTGTCGCTACGGAGCAAGGTTACCTTTAACTCTTGGTCCATTGTTGACCGCTGTTGGTTTTGCTCTGTTCATCATACCGGGCATTGGTGGTAGTTACTGGACTACATTTTTCCCAGGAATTATTGTTTTAGGTTTTGGAATGACAATCAGTGCTGCACCTTTAACAACAACTGTGATGAGTGCAGTTAATCAGCGTCAAGCTGGTATTGCTTCAGGAATTAATAATGCGATTTCTCGAACTGCGGGATTAATAGCGATCGCAGTGTTTAATATTTTCCTGTTCAATGCTTTCAATTACAATCTCGATCAGTATTTGGCAAAATTGAATATACCTTTATCAGTAATAGAGCAGCTATCGGAACAAAGATTTAAGCTAGCAGGTGCTGAAATCCCAGCAAATGTTACTGAAGAGATGAGAAGAACGCTTCAAGAAGCAATCACTTTTTCGTTTGTAGATGGTTTTCGTTTGGTAATGTTCATTGCGGCGGTTTTAGCCTTTGCAAGTGCAGTAGTTGCTTTCCTCACAATCAAAAACAGACCGGAGGTTTCTGAAGAACCTTCTTCTGACGCTAGTAAGCAGCAATATATAGTATTGGCACATCATTAAGATTACAAAAAATAGCCTTAGGCTAAAAAAGAGGGGCAATCGGTAGCTATCGATATAAATTGATTAAAATATCTATATTAGGGAAGTCGGGTAAACATTAATATTTTCGTTAGACAATATAAATATATTTTCTAGGGGTGCAGTATTGTCATTACTGTGCCCCTTCAGAATGTTTATTCCGATCTGGTGGGCTTGGATTGGAACTACCTTCTATGCTAATCGTTTTGATACTGACGACATTAGCAATCGTTTGCTCACGGGTTTGCAAATGTTAGCAATAGCAGCACTTGCGGTCAATGTCCATGGAGGTTTAGGGGGAAATTCTGCCGGTTTTGCTTTGGCTTATGCTGTTAGTAGATTTATTCTTGTTTTCCAATATTTGCGCGTTATCAAACATATTCCCCAAGCGCGGAAATTTGCAATCCATCATGCAACCGGTTTTGCAACCGCAGCGATATTATGGTTCATCTCTGCATTTATTCTTATTCCTTTACGGTTTATCTTTTGGGGATTGGGATTAGCTGTAGATTTTGCAACCCCAATCTCAGCTAAACGTCATCAAACAAACTTACTTCCCCACCCAGAACATTTACCAGAAAGGTTTGGGCTATTTACAATAATCGTTCTAGGTGAAGCTATTATTGCTGTTGTTAATGGTGTATCGGAAAAACATTGGGATATAGGGAGTGCAATATCGGCTGTATTTGGTTTTATTATTGCCTTTGGTTTGTGGTGGGTTTATTTTGAAAATGTTGCAGGTTCGGCTTTAAGAAATGCTGGAAAGCAAGGCAAATTAGGTATTTTTCAAGTCTGGTTGTTTGGACATTTACCTTTAGTTATTGGTCTGACAGCTACCGGA
The DNA here is from genome assembly GCF_030065675.1 of Mastigocoleus sp. MO_188.B34. Lineage (GTDB taxonomy): Bacteria > Cyanobacteriota > Cyanobacteriia > Cyanobacteriales > Nostocaceae > Mastigocoleus. The sequence continues at coordinate 10,923 of NZ_JASJDK010000186.1, forward strand.
GTTGGGGTACAAGGTGTAGTTCTAAGTGATGCAAGTCTTGCTTTACCAACCCCCGAACGTTGGCTGATTTGTGGTGCTGTAGCACTTTGTTTGCTTGGTTTGTCTATTCTCCACATTACGGGTTTAATATTTCCTTGCAAAGTTAGAGCTAGATATCGATTGGGTACAGCTGCTGTATTATTGGTTATTGCAGTAGCAGGTGTAAATTTTACTCCAGTAGTAATAGTAGGGTCGGTGGCTTTAGCTGTAGTATTCCAAGTGCTGCAAGATTTGTACCAAAGTGGTGAGTTTAGCTCTTGATGGGGATTGGGGATTGGCGACTGGCGACTGGGGA
>NZ_JASJDK010000187.1 GCF_030065675.1 Mastigocoleus sp. MO_188.B34
CGTCTCCTAAGAAACTTGTGCTCGAAAGCTTATAAAACCGTACTTTTTGATTTTGTGAGCGTCAGTTTCTTTTATGTTTTGTGGAGGGGAAAACCCAACCCCTCCTCACCCGCTCTACAGGAGAATCTGTTGCAATGATTGATGGAATTGGTATAATTTTATTCTCTGTCCCCCATTTCCTTCAAACATAAAAAAGGCGGGCTAATCTTCGCCCACCCCAAACTTTTATTTAGAGATTATTTATTTACGACTAACCCAAAACTTCTTTAGCTTTGGCAACTACATTATCAATGCTAAAGCCAAATTTCTCCATACAAACAGCGCCAGGAGCAGAAGCACCAAAACGATTGATGGTTACAGTACCACCTTCAGCACCAATGTATCTTTCCCAACCAAAGCTCACGCCAGCTTCTACAGCTACGCGTTTGGTGACAGCTTTCGGTAAAATTGATTCTTGATAAGCTGCATCCTGTGCTTCAAACATTTCCCAAGAAGGCATAGAAACAACTCGAACTTTCTTGCCGGTGAGTTTCTCAGCTGCACCCACACAGAGCTGTAATTCAGAACCAGTACCAATTAAGATTAGATCTGGAGTACCGTCACAATCAACTACAGTGTATGCACCTTTAGTTGCATTTGCAGCAGAAGTACCTGCTAAGTTAGGTACACCTTGACGAGTGAAGGCTAACAAAGTAGGTTTGTTTTGCTTAGCATTCTCGACCGCTACTTTGTAAGCACCAGAACATTCGTTTCCATCTGCAGGACGAAATACTGTCAAGTTAGGAATAGCTCGTAATGAAGCTAAAGTTTCTATGGGTTGGTGGGTAGGACCGTCTTCACCTTGTCCAATGGAATCGTGGGTCATCACCCAAATTGCTCCAACCTCAGATAGAGCAGATAGGCGGATGGCTGCACGCATGTAGTCTGTGAAGATAAGGAAGGTTGCACCGTAAGGAATTAATCCCGAACCATGTAATCCAATACCATTACAAATTGCACCCATACCATGCTCCCGTACGCCAAAGTGGACGTTACGGTTTTGGTGCTGTCCTTTTTGGAATGCTCCATTATCTTTGATTTTGGTCAGGTTAGAGCCGGTTAAATCAGCAGAACCACCAATAAATTCAGGTATTACCGATGCCAAAGCATTGAGGCAGGTTTCAGAATGTTTGCGAGTAGCAAGTCCTTTATCTGCAGGAGTATAGCTAGGTAATACTTTATCCCAACCATCGGGAAGTTGACCGTTAATTTGACGTTCAAATTCAGCTGCTTCTTGGGGATATTTAGCTTTATATTCAGCGTAAGCTTTTTCCCAATCAGCCTCATGACCAGCACCACGATCTACAGCTTTACGCATGTGAGATAAAGCATCTGCTGGTAAATCGAAGGGTTCGTATTCCCAACCGAGATTTTCACGGGTAGCTTTAACTTCATCTGTTCCAAGGGCAGAACCGTGAATTCCCGATGTATTTTGTTTGTTTGGTGCACCGTAACCGATGGTAGTTGTCACCTTAATCATTGATGGCTTATCGGTGACAGATTTTGCTTCTTCGATGGCTTTAGCAATTCCTTCTAAATCGGTATTGCCATCTTTGACGTGGAGAACATGCCAACCATAAGCTTCAAAGCGCTTAGAAACATCTTCGGTGAATGCAAGGTCAGTGGAACCGTCGATGGAAATATGGTTGTCGTCGTACAGAGCAATCAGTTTACCTAGCCCTTGGTGTCCAGCAAAAGAGCAAGCTTCACTGGAAACACCTTCCATGTTACAACCATCACCTAGAATTACATAGGTGTAGTGGTCAACAATTTTCGCATCGGGCTTATTAAACTTGGCAGCAAGGTGTGCTTCTGCCATTGCCAAACCGACTCCATTCGCAATTCCTTGACCTAGTGGACCGGTGGTTACTTCTATCCCTGATGTGATATGGTTTTCCGGGTGTCCGGCAGTTGGAGACCCCCACTGACGAAATTGCTTGATATCTTCAATACCCACACTGTCAAAGCCTGTCAGGTACAGTAGGGCATACTGCAACATAGAGCCATGACCGGCAGACAAAACAAAGCGATCGCGGTTGAACCACTTGGGATTTTTGGGGTTATACCGCATGAAACGGTCCCAAAGTACAAACGCCATCGGTGCTGCACCCATTGGTAAACCAGGGTGACCAGATTTCGCTTTTTCTACAGCATCAATTGCTAAAAAGCGAATCGAATTAATACAAAGTTGTTCAAGGGATTGGGTTGCAACAGCCATAATCTCTTATTCTTAACGACGGGTTAGTACTCTCATGAGCATCTTGCTCGGGTTTGTTTTAAATTTTCCCAAGACTGCATATCCATCATCCCATTGCGACTTGCTCTCTCACAAGGAGCGAAAATTTGGGATTAATATCTCGACCTTTCAGATTCACATTCATTTTACGAAGTGTAACAGTCGTTATTCCGTTGTCAGTCACACCGAAAAATGAAGGCTAATTCACTCCCAGTATTGCTTAGAGATATGTAGCAGGATTGTGCCCAGTTACCTCGCTATGCTAACAGGAGTCAGGAGCCAGAATCCAGAAATCATTCAGAATTCACAACTCTGAGTAGAGGAGCTTGAAGCCATAGAAAAGTGTGAAACGCACTTTTCCATAAACTGCTCTTTTTCCCAAATTACTTTGGATTTGCGCTTCACATTTTTTTCAGAATTTCATTCATTTGGAACCTGCTACTGTAACCTGCTACCAATTTACCAATTCCTTCAATACTAGGAAGAAAATAAACGTGCGACTCAAATTTTGAGACTTAAATATTAAGAATTAGTTGTACTTTCTAAATGCTAATGTGACGTTGTGACCGCCAAATCCAAAAGAATTGGAGAGTGCAACTTCTACAGGTAATGCGCGACTTTCATTCGCAACATAATCTAAATCGCATTCTGGATCGGGATTTTCTAAATTAATTGTTGGTGGAACTTTGTCGTTAGCGATCGCTAGTACTGTGGCTACTGCTTCTATCCCGCCCGAACCGCCCAACAAATGCCCTGTCATTGACTTGGTGGAACTTACAGCGATTTTATAAGCATGTTCGCCCAAAGCTTTTTTAATTGCAGCGGTTTCGTTGGGGTCATTTACGGGGGTACTAGTACCATGAGCATTAACGTAACTCACCATTTCTGCAGTAAGTCCGCCATCTTTCAGAGCCAGCTGGATCGCACGCGCTGGTCCTGCTCCACCAGGTTCTAAGGAAGTCATGTGATAGGCATCACAAGTCATTCCATAACCAACGATTTCAGCGTAAATTTTAGCACCGCGACTTTTTGCGTGTTCTAGTTCTTCTAGAATTAACACTCCGCTACCTTCACCCATGACAAATCCATCTCTATCTTTGTCAAAAGGACGACAAGCTTTTTGAGGATCGTCATTACGAGTTGAAAGAGCTCTTGCTGAAGCAAAACCAGCTATCCCTAAAGGTGTAATTGCAGCTTCACATCCGCCACAAATCATGGCTTGGGCATAACCATTTTGAATTACCCGGAAAGCATCGCCAATGGAATTAGAACCTGCTGCACAGGCTGTTACGGAACAAGAATTTGGTCCTTTTGCTCCCGTATGAATTGCTGTCAAGCCCGCAGCCATATTAGCAATCATCATTGGAATCATAAAAGGACTACAGCGGTCTGGTCCGCGATCCAAGTAAATTGTTTGCTGGTCTTCCATTACTTTTAGACCGCCAACACCAGAACCAATAATTACGCCAATTTGTTCTGCGTTCAGTTCGTTAATAACTAACTTTGCGTCTGCCAAAGCTTGTTTTGCTGCTGAAACTCCAAATTGGGAAAACCGATCCATGCGCTTGGCTTCTTTTCGAGCCATATATTTCTGAGGATCGAAGTCTTTTACTTCACCAGCTATGCGACAATTATGTTTAGATGCATCAAATGCACTGATTTCACCAATCCCGTTACGTCCGGTTAATAAGCCTTCCCAATATTCATCTGGTGTATTTCCAATCGGCGTAATCGCGCCCACACCAGTTACAACAACGCGCTTACGTTTATAATCTGTCATGATGGTAGAAAAAAATTACCTAGAAATTGAGGCAGAGTCCCAAACTGCCTACTGAATTATGAGTTATTAAGTTATGAGTCCTGAGGAGTCAGCCTCAGAAGTATTTTGCCCTAATTTTTACTTTCCCGATTTATAGTTTTTCGTTCTGTAAATCTTTAAGTCTGACTGATGTAAGTTTGACTTGGGAGAGCTTGCCCAGTTCCGGTAAGCTCACTTTACTATACTGAGGGAATCTTTATTTTTACCAAAGTCTTCCACAAATAAATCTCAGGAAAATAGATTCCAGAATTTAGGAAAATAAGTTCCAGGAAAAATAAGTTCCAGGAAAAATAAATTCCAGGAAAAATAAGTTCCAGGAAAAATATATTTTAGGAAGTGGGGTTTTACTGGCGTTCCCCCAGAAGAGAAGTTAGTAAAAATTAGATTATCTTACAACGTGACTCCTCACCCAACACTTGATCGCTGCAGATTTTAGGCAGATGCAGCGACTTTCTCGTTGATGTAATCAACTGCCTCTTGAACTGTTGTAATTTTCTCAGCAGCTTCGTCAGGAATTTCAATATCAAATTCCTCTTCCAAAGCCATCACCAATTCAACTGTATCGAGAGAATCTGCCCCTAGGTCGTTAGCGAAATTGGATTGAGGCTTGATTTTCTCTGCCTCAACACTCAACTGTTCGGTAACAATTTCTTTAACCTTTTCAAAAATTTCTGTTTGACTCATAGATAAAAATCCTGGTTTGAGGTTGCTATAATTGGCTCTTGAATGATGCCATAATTTTGAGCATATACATCTTATCGGAAAGCGTGATCGGGTACACCGTAAGAATGCTTCTATTTTTCAATTATTATTAAATTTTTTAGCGCCTATTTTTCAAGTACGTACTTTTGGGTGCATACAATTAATCATCCATCATAACAAGCTGCGATCGATGACTATTCGATCGAGTCTTAATCTTCCCAATTAATAGAATTTTATGCTATCGCGGACACTAAAATATGCTTACTATCCTGGTTGTGTTGCTCAAGGAGCCTGTGGCGAGCTTCATCAATCAACCGTTGCTCTTTGCCGAGTTCTGGGAATCGAACTGTTTGAACTCAAAAAAGCAGCTTGCTGTGGTTCTGGGACATTCAAAGAAGATTCCCAACTTTTAGAAGATACTGTCAACGCTCGAAATATTGCTTTAGCGGAGGAATTAAATTTACCTTTATTAACCCATTGCAGTACTTGTCAAGGTGTTATTGGTCACGTAGATGAACGGCTTAAAGAATACCAAAAAACACAACCTGATTATTTAGGTCGAGTTAATAATTTTTTAGAGAAAGAAGGTTGTTTGCCTTATCGGGGAAAAACGCAAGTCAAGCATCTTCTTTATGCTTTAGTTGCTGACTTTGGTATCGAAGAAATTGTCCAACGAGTTACTCGTAAATTAACGGGTCTAAAATGTGCGGCTTTTTATGGCTGCTATTTACTCCGGGCACAAAAATCGATGACCAACGATAATCCTTTTCATCCTGAAGCGATGGAAAATGTATTTCGTGCTGTGGGTTCCACACCAATTTATTATCGAGGTCGCACCCAATGTTGTGGATGGCCACTTTCTAGTTATGCAACAAAAGAATCTTTTCAAATGGCTGGGAAGCATATTCAAGAAGCCTTAGAAGCGGGGGCTGATTGCTTGGTAACTCCCTGTCCTTTATGTCACTTGAACTTAGATTCTCGCCAACCGGAAGTCGAAAAAGTCATAGGTGAAAAGCTTGGTTTACCTGTACTGCACTTACCCCAATTAGTTGCTTTAGCTGTTGGCGTAAGTCCCAAAGAATTAGGTTTATCTCGCCATGTAGTTAATACAAAACCTATTTTAGAAAAATTAGGAATTAAGGATTAGAGATTGGGGATTGGGGTGAGCCCGCGCCTAACGGCGTTAGCGGTAGCGTGGCGTATGACTAGCGTCACGCTTCCGCTAAGAGCCATAAGCACTGCGTGCCGCCCCTGAGAAGGCGCTGCGCGTTGGACGCACCCTACGGATGTGTTCGCTGTAAGCGCGTTCAAGGGGCACCGGAGGTGTTTGCACGCAGCAAGCTGTTAGCGTTAGCGTGACTTTAGTCATACGCGTAGCGCGTCAACAAACGGCTACGCCGCCCGCGTCCAAACGTGGCTTACGCCACGCCCCTCACTTGGCGGAATACCTATAGCTTCAATACCTACGGAGGATCCGGTACACTACGTTAGCAGCCGCCCGTTCTTAGCGGCATAAAGCCTACGGCGTAGGCAGATCCGCAGGTGACGGCTCCGGATCCGTAGGTAGCGTAGCTATAGGTAGCGTAGCTATAGTCAGAGCCTTCGGCGTCGGCGTAGCCTCTAGTCTCTGGGAATTGGGGATTAGGGATTGGGAATTGGGAGAAAAATAATTATGATTCCCATTACCTGTTACCCATTACCTACTACCCATGACCCATGACCCCAAATCATTCCACAGATATCGGTGTAAAACCAGGTGTTACCATAGGCTCTGGTGCTACTTGGTTTGAATTCGACTTCTGTAAAGATTTATTTCTTTCACCTGGAGTAATCTTGGCATTTGGTGAAAATGTAGACTTTGAGCTTGAATTATCTAAATCTGAATTATCTAAATCTGAATTATCTAAACTTGAATCCGCAGAATTTGGTTTTGGCTCTGGATTCGGTTTAGGAGTGGGATTAGGTTTGGGAGTTGGAATGGGAGTGGGGGTGATATTTGCTCTGGGTGTAGATATAACTTTAGGAGTAGAAATAACTTTAGAAGTAGATTTATTGATATTGGGTTTGAGTTCTATATTTGGTGACAAAGGGGGAAGTGGAGGAGATGGGGATTCCAATACTGGAAAATCTGAGTCGGGAGTTGATTCAGTGGAAAATCTAGACTTTTGAGAATTTTTATTTTGAATTTCTTTGGGTAGTTTTGGATTGAATTTATATATATTTCTCTGATTGGGATGCTGATGTTCTGCTGATGGTACCAAAGGTGGTTCAGGAGCAGGGGGCTTTCCAAGCTGGGACGATGTTGGTAAAGCAATTTCTGGAATTGGAGGTATATGTATGGGTTCAGGTTTACTTACCGAGGAAGGAGTTGAAACGGGTTTTGGGACTGAATCTACTACAGGTGAAATGGATTGGGAGTTATCTGGGGAATTATCAGAAGTTGAATTTTCAGGTGTGTGAGTTATACGATCCCAACTGAGTAATCCTACCAATCCTCCAGACAGGAAAACCCCTGCAGCAATAATTCCTTTTGATGGGGAAGAAGTTTTTTTCGGAGCGGAATTTCTCAGAAATTCGAACGATCCCTTTCGATATATTCGAGTTGGTAATTCTTTATCTTCATTCCCCTGTAAATTACTATCTGCAACATGAGTATCAGAAGGAATTTGAGTTTCATCCAAATTGGATTCTAGTTGTGAATAAAGTAAGGTCGTATCGTTTGCGGATATATTGGTATCGACTATTGGAGTGTTAGATGAGTGGGAATCAACATTCAGTTGGAGTAAGTCTAAATGATGACCGGTAGCGACAATTGCTGTTTGATCGTCTAAAGACGTACGTATGTCTAATGCTTGGTTTAAGTAATCAGTTGCTGTATTACTATCTTCTAAACACAAGTAGCAAGTACCCAACTGATGATAAGCCCAAGCTTGAATTGCTTTTTCCTGGCTAGCTTGCGATGCTTGTAAGATTCTTTGTAATACTTGTTTCCATAAGCCCCAAGATTTATTTAAGGCTAAGGAACTTTCTACAGACATTCCCAAAAATACTACATCTTGCCAACGACTAGCTGTAACTGCAATTTCTAACAGCTGTACTATGACATCAATTTCTGGACATAGGAGATCGGGTTTTGATTGATATTTCTGCCCTACTTTTTTAAAGTAATTTAATGCATTTTCCAGTGGTTCAATTAATTTGCTTGGAGGAGATAAAAATTCTCGAATTACAAGCGTGAGAGTATAACGAGAACCATCAAACCTTAATATATGAAGTTCACACAACTCTTTCAGAATCTGAGAGTATTCTGAAGATGTGGTTATAGATACTACTTGATTTCCATCTAGTCCCACATCTCCCATTACTGCGAGTAAATCTACTATGTGGCGTTGTTGATGTGTCAGAAGTGCAAGAATGTGTTTAATAATATGCTGTTCGGGTGCAGTATCAGGTAATTGAGATACTAATTGACTTAGTACAAAACCGCGTTGAGTAATATTAGCTATTACTAACCTGATATATGTTGGGTTTCCTTTTAGTTTTGCATGTAAAACCCTCGCAGCTTCTAACTCCTCATTAGTTAAGGAACGCTGCAAGTGATTTTTCAAAAACAATATTGTATTTTTTTCTTCCCACCCAGTTAACTCAATAACATTTTTGGGTTCTAAGATTTTTCTCTGAGAAGAACTGAAAATAAATTTACAGTTTGCTGCGCTTTTAAACAGTTCTTTAAATTCATCCTGGATTAGTTTATTTTCGTCAAGTACGACTAATACTTCTTTGTCTGCGATATCTCGCTGAATTTCTTCTGGGGTGGGTTTATAGAAAATATCGCTACGATAAAAATTTTCCCAAATACGCTGAAGTATATCTTCAACTTCTGGATGAAATACCTGTAGGTAGATAACTTTATGGGAGAACAGGGAATTGATTTGACTATGATTCGCCAAACAACGCAACAAAGTAGTTTGTTCTAATCCCGTCTTACTACGTAATTCGACGGATTGACTAGATTGGAAAATTGTTGCTATTCGCTCAACTATGCTTTCCAAATCTATCAGTTCATCATCTCCTTTAAGCTTTGTAAGCGCCCCATCACTTGGAGAAGGTGGATCTATTAGAACTACTTCTGGTTTAGTTCCTCGTTCAATGACAGCACCATTGATATTACTTAGTTCAATGGTGTATTTACCAACGGATAAGTTACTCGTTTTTTCGCCCCGGATATTTTCCGCAAGATTAATTTGAGGCATAGTGATTTCTCCAAACAAATTCAGCTGATGCTTCTCTATCAGCTACAAATAAAATTACGAATACAATTGCTATAAATTTTACATTAGCTTATGTAAATAGCTGTTTGATTAAGGGATATATTCGCAGAACATACTCATAAAATATAAATCCCCTAAAAATGTGTGTGTGTTATATAAATTCTTTTGTTTGAGAAGTCAAAACGAATCAAATATAATTAACTCGAAATTTCCGAGAGGAGCAAGCTTATTTTGAGTGTGTTTAGCTATTTATTGAAATATGCAAATATAAATTGTTGTCTAAATAAACCCAGATGGCAACCGTATTTCATAATGAAAAAAATTTACTATAGACACAAACTAATTTAACTAATACTTTAACGTGTTTTTTTGATATTAGCCTCAGCGAATTCATAACAGGTTTTAGTCACAGTAGAGAAAGTTAAGCATAATGATTAATTTTAGGTTATGATGTTATGTCTTATATCTTTTTGTAGTTTTTTAAAATTAGTTTTTGAAACTGATAATTTGTGTGCGTCAAACATATCAGGCTAAGATTAGATTATTTTCTCATATTTTGAACTATTTGATTTTGCCCCCGAACTATCTTGCAATGTGTGCTGGCATACAAAATATTTGCAAGTTAACTAATCGAATTATAGAACGAGAAACCATAGCATTATAGTGAAATTAACACGCACCATTAACAATAACGAAATATCAGAAGTTTGATTTGTAATATTTTATTCATAGAGTTTTTCTTATGAGATATTCCTTTCAAAGTATACTTCCAAAATATACTCCCAAAAGATTAAAATGCCCCGGATATTGGGGCTAATGGAACTCATACTAAATCCGGCTTAATTACCCCCTTTTGATAATGAGATGGAGTGTGGGGGAAATCCCAAAAAAGATAAAAGGGTTTTAAAAATCGGATTTGGTATCAAACAAAAAGGCTTAAGCAACAATTAAGTAATAACTATTTCATTAGCAAAGAGTCAAATATTTCCTAGCTTTCGTTTCCATTTTCTGAATGTTTGATACATTTCTGGCAAACGGTTTAAAATAGCTGACACTTTCAAATATTGACTGTGGGATACAGCTGGATAACCAGAAACAGTTTCTCCGGGAGGGACATCAGAATGAACTCCAGAATTTGCCGAGGCGATGGACCCATCACCAAATTTTACCTGGTTTGCAATTCCTACTTGTCCGGCAAGTATAACTCGATTGCCGAGTTCTACACCTCCAGCCATCCCAGCCTGAGCAGCGATCGCACAACCTGCACCGGTCTTACAACCATGACCTATTTGGACTAAATTATCTATAACCGTATTTTGACCAATTCTTGTTTCTCCCACTGCTGGGCGATCTATGGTGGTATTGCAACCAATCTCTACACCGTCTTCTAAAATTGTGTAACCTGACTGATGCATTTTTTCCCAACCAGTCGCAGTTGGGATAAAACCAAAACCTTCAGCACCAATAACCGAACCACTATTAATTTGGCAATCCATACCAATTTGAGTTCGTTCGTGAATGCTGCAGTTGGCGTGCAAAGTTGTGCGATCGCCAATTTTACAATTAGGGTATATTACTACATTGGGGTGAATACACACATCATCACCGATTTCAGCTTCTGCTTGAATAACAACATGGGCACCAATATAGACATTAATACCGATTTTGGCTGTGGGATGAATCACAGCAGTGGGATGAATTTCAGCCACCGGACGCCAAGGTTGATAGAAAATAGCAATAGCCTTGGCAAATAAAAGTCTTGAGTTTGAGGTTTCGATCCAAGCAATACCTCTTTCCAGGGCTTGAGCTTGTAGGTCTTTGTCCTTCGGTAAAATTAAAGCACTGGCATTAGTGGTATTAACAAACGTTTTAAATTTTGCGCCTTCAACATAACTAATAGTGCCAGAACTTGATTCATCATCAATGGCTGCGGTTCCTGTAATTTCCGGATCGAGTTCTTTATTGATTGTCAAACTATTGGAAACAGCAGCTTCACCCAGTTTTTCTACAATTTCGCTAAATTTCATTATTCAAAATAATTTTGTTCGTAAAATTACTCTTAAATCACGCCGCGTAAATAGCATAATGCAATTTAAATGACTCGCAACTGTTTGTAGGGATTATTTTTGCGACTGGGGATTGGGGATTGGGGATTGGGGATTAGTGACTGGGGATTAGGAATTAGGGATTGGGAGAATAAATAAAAATCAAAAATAATAGAGG
>NZ_JASJDK010000056.1 GCF_030065675.1 Mastigocoleus sp. MO_188.B34
ATAGTAATTATTCTCATTTGCTCTTCATTAAATCAAATGGCCTTATAGTTTTTATGTACTACTTATGAGGTCAACCCATTTATGAGTCTGTAGGGTGCGAAATGTGGGCTATATGTAAATAAACTACTTCTCCAAGCAGGTTGAAGGGGAATTAAATCTTCATTAGCAAATGTTCTGCATTGGACAGTGCGTCGGGATTATAAGGAATACCACCGGTTCCAATATCGTACAATTCAGTTTTTGCACCACTACTACTTGCTTGACAATTTTGGCTAACTTCTGGATTAATCCTTTCTTGTGGTAAGTCATTCAGGGTACGAGTTGGGTCAATACCGGGAGTATTGATATTTACTTCACCTCTTCTTCCAAAGGTAGAACTAGCAGTGATATCGTTAATAAACTAATTAAAATTTATTGCAAAAATATAATTCAATAAAATATTGAGAATATAAAATTCTTACAACCAAAAAAATCAACTTATTATTACCCAATCTTCTATCAACAAAAAGTAAAGATGTGTATGCAAAGGTAATAGATAAATAGCGTGAAAAAGATAGTTTAGTTTTTATGTTCGTTTTACAAACAAATCACCAGAAATTAATGCAGAACTAAGTAATATTTATAACTTAATCAATAATATTAGTTGATTGAGATAAACTTATCCCATACTTCTTCCCCATTGATTGTAAAAGTATTTGTAGCAGTAATTTTTTTGATTAGGAAATAACCTTAAAAACAAGGATGACGCTTTTTTAATACCCTCTTATACTTATACCTGTCAAGACTAACAAGCATCAAATAACCTTGCTACTTGACTATAGTTCATTAGTACTATATTTTAGTTTTGGTGAGACTAAACTTCGCTAGGTTTCTTCACAGTATGGACTGTTTAAGTATCAATGAGGAGTTTTTGTTCGCTGAAACGCCACAAATCAAGTTGTAACTTGTAATGTCTAAGGGTGAGGTTATATGGGACATAGATCCAATTTCGTCATTATCCAAAACAGGGAAATAAATATTTACTATTCTCATTGGGGTGCAATTTCTATTCCTAAAGATATTTTTTACGGTCCTCAAATTACCATTGACTATATTAAGTCTTTGCAACCTGTAGAAACCTTATTGGATGACCTATGGTGTGAAGGTGCAGTACTTGTAGATACTCATGAGAAACAGTTGATATTTTGGGGTGGTGATGGTTATGAGTATCCAGCAGTTCGTAAATATTTTATTTCCCTACTCCAGTTAAATTGGGAAGGTTGGGGAATTCGCTGGGCTGAACAGGGAATTATTGATATAGCCCAATATTTAAGAATAGATATTTCGCAAGTACAAACAGATATTGATTATTATCACTGGAAAAATTATCGAGGTTGGTTAGAAAATAGCAAAACCGATTATACTGAGACTCTTCTCACAGTTAAATATCATCCAGAACTGATTTTAGATTATAGATTTGATAATTATCTTACTGAGTTACTTTCCACCGGTTCAAGTTTATTTGAACTCCTTCAAAGTTGTGACCTAATAGCAATTCCAGATGAAGAGAAAGTATGCAGTGGAGCATATTTAAATTTGTTTGAAAAAGAGATTTGGGTATGGTGGGGTAGACCAACAGATGAAAGAGTCCTAAGTAAAATATTAAGGCACTGGCATGGTTGGACAGTCAAGCGTCACACAGAAGGTTTACCTTTTCAAGTAGAACTTTCAGGTCGTAGTTCAGATTTTATTCGGATGGAAGCAGAAGCAGTAATTGAACAAATATTAGATGACATAACTAAAAACGATAGATTCGACCCCAAAAAATGGATTGATACTATCGCATCCAATTGCGTTAATATCGAATACGCGGATATTTGGATTAATCCCGATACATTGGATAATTATCAGCCACAAATTACTGATCGAGAAAAACAGCAAGTTTTGCAGAGGATAATTAAATTATTGGAAGATTAAGAATTGGCAAATTTAAGGAATAGATAATAGGTAATGGGTAACAGGTAATTGGTTATAAAAACCTGTCCATTACCCTCATCCCTTCTTGATACTCCAAAATTTCATAAATTTTTGATTAGCTATCGGTCGAAACAGTAAAAGGGCGGGTTATTATCCATCAGTTTGAGCTTTAGATGCTTGCAGATTAGTTAGAGGTTTCCAGGTATTTGCACTCGTATCGAAACATTTCCAAGTTTCTTTGCTTGGGTCTTTATAGCAAAACAAACAACGGTCATCAGCATCGAAGTCATCAGTCAAGTAGTAGACAATTCCGCGAAAAGGATAAGTTTTTCGGCTCAGTCGTTTTGCAACTGCTTGATTGGGACATTCGACCACGAATACCGGTTCTGCTTTTAAATGGGCTAGAGAAAAAAAACACATTCTTAAGATAGCCCTAAGCCAGCTTTCCGAATGCTCAAAATAGTCATCAATGATTTTATTCGTTAGAGCTTGCTCTAAAGATCGATCTTTTCCTTTAGAAGCATGAGAATCAGACATAGCAGCACCTATTGCTACACCATTGGTTCGAGATTAAACTAAAAGTCCGGCAAATGACAAGGGTATGAGGTAAAACAGGACATCGCCGGTAAGAGTAGCAAGGCAAGCAAACAGTGAATTGAAGACAAACATTCAGCATAAATATTAAAAATTAAAATATTTGGAATTATTTGCTTTCCTGAGCTACCTATTCTCTATTTTTACCAAGAAAGTACTTAACTACCAAATTTATTCTGAATAGTTTGTCATCAAACATAAATTAATTTGAGTGGTTCGTTGGTAATTGGTAATAAGCTTCAAATAATTCCAAATTATTAATAAAGCGATCGCATGAGTGTATCAATAGCTGATTCGCTAACATAACTCATAACTCATTACTGTGCGCTTACGCGCCCCGCTGCGCTAACATAACTCATTACTCATCACCAATAATCCTTAATAATCCCCAATAATCACAAAATCTTTCAATGTATCGCCTTTAGTTGAGATTTTGAGTACTATTGCTCCATGGTGAAAAACATTACACCCTTGCCTAGCAGCATAATATCAAATGATCGACCGTCGAAATTTCATAGTTGGTTCAGTTGCGGCTACCACTACCTGTATTTTATCTTCTTACTTACAATCGGCGGATGCAGTAGGTTCGCCTACTTTAAGTTCGCCTTTAAGACCTAAACGTTTAAAACCTGGTTCCGTTGTAGGAATTATTAGTCCTGCTAGTGCAACATTTCTCAAAGAAGATTTAGATATTGTTCAAGATGTAGTTAAAGCTTTAGGTCTTGTCCCCCGCATAGCACCCCATGTCATGAAAAGATATGGTTACCTTGCAGGAACAGATCGACAGCGCGCATCTGATATCAATGAATTTTTTCGCGATCGCACAATAGCTGCAATTTTACCAATTCGTGGGGGGTGGGGTTGTAGTCGGCTTTTACCTTATTTAGATTATGAATTGATAGGCAAAAATCCGAAGATTCTGCTTGGTTTTAGCGATTTAACGGCTTTAATTTTGGCAATCAATGCAAAAACTAATCTGGTAACTTTTCACGGTCCCAATGGTTTAACTTCTTGGAATTCAACCCAAACAGAATATTTTCGTCGGCTTCTATTTAAAGGTGAAGATTTAACTTTTGCAAATTTGAAATCCGGTGCAGATTCTGACCGTTTAATCCAAGTAAAGTACCGCATACAAACAATTACTCCAGGTAAAGCCAAAGGAAAGCTCTTTGGTGGAAATCTTTCCGTACTTTCTGCATTAGTTGGTTCGCCTTATCTACCGGATTTCAAAGGTGCAATTTTATTTTTAGAAGACGTCCAAGAAAATATTTATCGCATAGATCGAATGATGACCCATTTAAAATTAGCGGGTGTTTTCGACCAACTTGCAGGTGTTATTTTCGGACAATGTAGTAGTTGTAACCCTGGTGAAGGCTACGGTTCTTTAACTTTAGAAGAAGTCATCCAAGACCACATTAAACCGTTGAAAATTCCAGCTTGGTTTGGCGCAAGTATCGGTCATATTGAAACTATACTTACATTACCCATAGGTTTAGAAGTAGAAATTGATGCCAATGCTGGGACTATTGGAATGTTACAACCTGCGGTGGTGTGAGAAGTCAGAAGTCGGAGTCAGGAGCAAAAATTTACTAATTACTCATTACTAATTACTCATTACCAATTACCCATTACCTATCATTAATGAAAAACAATGAATAACGATAATTTCCGCTCTTATTGGCGTAAAAATACAGCTTTGATTCGCAATCTTTTAATAGTTTGGGGTATTGTCTCCCTACTTATTAGTATTTTGTTGGTAGAACAATTAAATAATATTTCTTTCTTTGGACTACCTTTTGGTTTTTGGATGGCACAGCAGGGCTCAATCATAACATTTGTAATGTTAATTTTTATATATGCCTTCCAAATGGATAAATTAGATCGCAAACATAACATCCGGAGGTAAACAAAGTGACAGTTGAATTTTGGACAATTTTATTTGTTGCAATTTCCTTTTTGCTATACCTCTACATTGGATGGAGATCGCGGGTTAAAGACAGCAAAGGTTTTTTTGTCGCTGGACAAGGGGTACCAGCAATTGCAAATGGTGCAGCTACAGCCGCTGACTGGATGTCCGCAGCTTCGTTTATTTCCATGGCGGGACTAATTTCTTTTTTAGGTTATGACGGTTCAATTTACTTGATGGGTTGGACTGGAGGCTATGTACTGTTAGCACTATTGCTTGCTCCCTACCTGCGCAAATTTGGTAAATATACAGTTCCAGACTTTGTTGGCGATCGCTATTATTCCCAAGTTGCTCGTTTAGTCGCCGTTGTGGCGGCTATTTTTGTTTCTCTTACCTATATTGCCGGACAAATGCAAGGGGTAGGAATTGTTTTAAGCCGCTTCTTACAAGTTGATATTACCAGGGGTGTAGTTATCGGCATGGTAATTGTCGGTTTTTTCTCGATTTTGGGGGGGATGAAAGGTATCACTTGGACGCAAGTTGCCCAATATTTTGTTTTAATTGTTGCTTACTTGATCCCAGCATTTGCAATTTCTTGGAAACTTACTGGTAACCCAATCCCTCAACTGGGATTTACTTTTAGTAATATTGCTCAAGACCTCAATGGTATTCACAAAAGCCTTGGTTTTGGAGCTTATACTAGTCCTTTCACCAACAAATCGATGTTGGATGTTTTGTTTATCACTATTGCTTTAATGGTGGGAACGGCAGGTTTACCCCATGTAATCGTCAGGTTTTATACGGTTCCTGATGCTCGTTCGGCACGCTATTCAGCAGCATGGGCATTATTATTTATTGCCATTCTTTATACTACTGCCCCAGCTCTTTCAATGTTTGCCCGCTACAACTTAATTGATTCTTTGAATAACCGTACTATAGAAGAGGTGCGAAAACTAGACTGGGTCAACAAATGGGAAAACGTCGAATTACTCAAATTTGAGGATAAAAATGGCGATGGACGTCTTCAACTCACCCCAGATAAACAAACAAACGAACTTGATGTTCACCGAGATATTATTGTACTTTCTACTCCTGAGGTAGCTCAATTACCTCCTTGGGTCGTAGCTCTGGTTGCAGCTGGAGGTCTAGCTGCAGCATTATCCACAGCATCAGGTTTGCTCCTAGTAATTTCTAGTTCTATCGCCCATGATGTTTACTATCGAATGATAAATCCGGGTGCTTCGGAAGCTAAACGATTACTTGTAGGCAGAATCGCGATTGGACTATCCTTAATTGTAGCTGGGTACTTTGGAATCAATCCTCCTGGCTTTGTAGCTCAGGTTGTCGCTTTTGCTTTCGGTTTAGCTGCAGCTAGTTTCTTCCCAGTGATAGTGTTGGGAATTTTTGATAAGCGTACCAACAAAGAAGGTGCGATCGCTGGGATGCTTGCAGGTTTAATTTTCACTGCAACTTATATTATTGGTGTCAAATTTGGCGATATGTCACCTTGGTTTTTCGGAGTTTCAGCCGAAGGTATAGGTACAGTTGGTATGGTAATCAACTTATTTGTAACTGTGGTTGTTTCCCGTTTTACTCCAGAACCACCAGCAGAAATTCAGGCTTTAGTTGAAGATATACGTACACCTAGCACGAACACAGAGGAGTTACCAGCGAGTTAAATTTAAATTAACATTACATACATAAATATATTGGAGGCGTTCAATTGAACGCCTCTAGCTATAGAGATTTTAATTATAATAGGAATTTTAAGGATGATTTCAATAAACTAAAATTTTGTCTGATGTACACATTTATTTCCAGTAGTTTAGTACGATGTGTCTCTCATTGTTGCTCAAACCAATGCTGTTTGTTTTCCAGCATTTATGGTAAGAGCAAGCTAAAATCTGTTGATTTTGGTTTGATACTTTGAGGCTTCGACCGTTCTAGACTTCAAAACTTTGAGAATTTTAGAATTTGAGAAGTTGAAAATTAGAATTCGTGAGAATTTGGAAAAATTGAGAAGTTGAGAAATTGAGAAGTTGAGAAGTTGAGAAATTGAGAAGTTGAGAAATTGAGAAGTTGAGAAATTGAGAAGTTGAGAAATTAACAAACTGGAAAGTTGAAAATTAGAATTCGTGAGAATTTGGAGAAATTGAGAAGTTGACAATTAGAATTTGATTATATTCTTGTTTGTCGTTACTAACGACAAGATTCAAAAAGGATTGCAATTCCCATCAGTAAGAGTATTGTAATTCCCAGACGCCAGAACAAGTTTATCAAAAACCAAAAGATTGGGATTGAAGTAAGCGGAACACTAAAACCTGCAGCAATTATATAGGCAATTGCAAAACCAACACTTCCAAGGAAAAAGTATTTAAGAAATCTGGAAGTCCATATGAAGAAAAAGCTATGTTCACTAGTGCTAGTTTTCATAATTCTATGTACGGTAGATGAATGTGCAATAGACTCTGAGTCTCTAATCAAAATCGCGAAAACTTTTGCATTAACTAGGATAATTACCCTTATCGCAAGATTCAAGAAACAGAATATAGAAGTCAGAATTTAGAAGCCATAAGATAGCAATTAATGCTCTTTAAATCTGAATTTTAGCTGCGGTTTACTTCAATTACTTAAAATTAGCTATAACTCAAAGTGGCTTAACTTAAGGCTAATTGACTCAGGTTTACTAACTCTAATAAATAGATTCTACTTCTTGAATCACGGGTTGAATTTCGCGTTGCGGTTCGGTTATTTGAGAATGATTATTCACTAATAATATTATGCAACCAATCAACGCTCCTAATAGTAAAAAAGTATTAAGCCTATACTTACGAAAAGAGTAATCTTGTCCACACTTCACACATACTTGTCTGTAAGCATCTAAAGGATCTGTCATAAATGGACAATAACCCCGATCGCATTCACGATTATCGCAATTTGGTGAATTCATCGTTTCAGCCTCTTTCAAGTTTGAATAAGGTTCTTGTAGCTTGAACCATTTATATATTTATATAGTGACAGACAAAAATAACTTGTTCAGTTCATTTTTTGGCTCATTTCTTGGGCTCAGTTATCATTGATGCGATTTTGATAATCCCCAGAGCCATTTTGGTATAATATTTTTTTATACTAGTTTGTTATATTTTTTTACGTTTTACTGCTTAGAACTCATTTGTGGTAAAAATTTACCTTTTCACCACAAATTTCCCTTTACTATCTGTAAAAGCACGAAATTACTTTCTTTAAAAAATTAAAGAAAAAGATGATTTATGACCTACTAGTAACTGCTCAAATGTAACATAAAAATAGTGTGTTATTCAACAAGTTCAGTATGGCTGATTCTGTGAAAGCATCTACACAGGGTTTAGAAACAGTTGATTTAGCTAGACGTAGAAAGGGGTGGAATAAATTAGCAAAAGTTTGGTATGAAGCTGCATTGACTTCAAAGGCAACTTTAAAACGATTTTGGGCTAGAGAAGCCATTAATCGAGAAACATTTATCAGGATTTGCGAAACAGCAGGGCTCATAAGTTGGGAAGATATTGTTGAACATTATCAAACTCCAAGAATCCCCTTAGACCCAGATTTTGTTGGTCGTGAAGACGCAATTGCTCAGCTTAACGCTTTAGTTAATCAAGGAGCAAAAATCATTGTTATTCAAGGTGAAGGGGGTATTGGAAAAACAAAGCTAGCACGCAGATATTTTAAAATTCACGGCTTTGATTTTTTAGTATTATGGATGCCTACAGAACCCCACCACATTATTTCTGTGGAAAGCTTAGTAGAAGAATGGTTGCGGAGGGATTTTCATGAAGAACCAGGACGGGAATTGTGGATTAACTTACAAAGACTCAAGCGTAAGCTCCAAAATCAAGAGAAGAAAATTTGTATTCTGATTGACAACCTGGAGTCAGCTTTAGACAAAAATGGAAGGTTAATTAAATCTCTACGTTCTTATTTTTACCTATTGCAAACATTAGCAGATCCTAGCGTCAACTCACTAACCTTGATTACTAGTCGAGAACGTCTATGCGAGTCTGGAATAGATGTAAACTCATATACTCTCAAGGGCTTAGATAGTCAAGCTTGGAAGCAATTCTTCTCTAGTCGCAAAATTAATAGTGACTCTCCAACATTGAGTGAAATGTGCAAAGCTTATGGTGGTAACGCCAAAGCAATGAAAATCATTAGTGGTGCTGTCATAACTGATTTTGAGAAAAATATTGATGCTTACTGGAATTCGACAAAGGACGATTTATTAATTGAGCGGGAATTAGAAAACTTAGTTGTTAGTCAGTTTAACCGCTTAAAAAAAATCGATCCTGAAGCATATTGTCTTTTATATCGTTTAGGGTGTTACCGCTATCAAGATGAAGATGTACCTTTTGTTAATTTCAAAGGTATTTTGTGTTTATTATGGGATGTACCAGAATCACAACGTCGCAGAGTACTAAATCGTCTTTGCGATCGGTATTTAGTTGAATGTCGCAAAGGAAAACATTGGCTACATCCAGTAATTCTTACTGAAGCAATCGCAAGACTGCAAAATAGTAGGGATCTAGAATTAGCCCACCGACAAGCTGCAGATTATTGGACTAATAGCATCGAAACTATTAATCACACTGCCGATGCTCTTAAAGCTTTACAAGCCTACCATCACTACGTAGCAATTGCAGACTTTGAAAAAGCTGCCGATATTATCATCAAATCCAGAGTTAATCAATGGGGAACGCAAGAATCATTAGCTAGATCGTTTTATAAACGTGGATTGCTCGAACAGCTCGAACGAGCAATAACTTGTATCTTAAACAAACTCAATCCCAGTTATCGTACTGCGAAACTATATCGTATTTTAGGTAAGATTAGCTTTATTTCCGGTAATCTTTACCTTGCGATTAAATATTGCGAACAATCCCATCAGTTAGTTAAATATTGTTTACAAAGAATACCACCAACCAATACTGAAACCATAAACAAGCTAAAGTTTATGGAAATAAACTGTTTATCAACAATTGGGACTAGTCAAATTGGTCTGTGGGAGTTAGAAGCAGCCGAAAAAACTTTAATTCAAGTCATTCAATTAGCAAAAAAAATTGATTACGATAAGTATGCACCTTCAGGCTTGTTTTATTTAGCATATTTAAATTCATATCAGGGAAATAAGCATAAAGCCTGCAAAATTGCGAATTATCTTTATAATCGCTTACCAGAGCAAGGAATTCCTTCATGGGGGACAGAATACAGATTATATTACTTATCCCTAACCTATAAAAGCTTGGGCGAAATTGACAAGTCCTTGAAACTTTTGCAGCGTATTATGTCGAATAACGACAATCCCTACACTCAAGCCAAAAATAAAGCTAAATGTGGCTTAGCACAGTTGTATCGAGAAAAAGGAAAATATTTACAAGCTCTAAGTTTTCACGAACAAGCAATCGAGACTTTTGGCGAAATTGGTGCTAGATATGATTTAGCAGAAGCTTATTTTCAACGAGCATTAACTTACAAAAAAATTGGGGCGATCGCCAAAAGCCGAGATGATTTTGACAAAGCGATTAACCTGTTTAAAGAAATGCGAGCTATCAAGCAAGTTGAAAAAATTAAATTAACAATGGGAAATCTTTAAAGATAGAACTCTCAAGATATAACTCTCAAGATCAAGTTTTCAAGAGAAAGTGCTGGAGATAAATTTCTAAAGATAAATAGGGAAACGGGAACTAGAAACAAAGGATTGGGGACTAAAAACTAGGAACTGGGAATGGGTAAAATACGTATGTTAATTTTTTCAAAAATTATACCTAAAATCCACGTTTTAATACTTAGTTTAGAAAACCTATCCCTAATCCCCATACCCTAATAGGAGAAGAAGAAAACATGAAAAATTCTTCAATAACTTCCGAAGAATTCTCTTTAGAAAAATGGATGCACAATCCTCTTGAGGAAATACAAAATTTAGATAATTTAAATTCTTCAGATAACTTCAATCGATTAAATGAAATTAATTCAGAGCAACTTGAGGAAGAATTCGAAGAAGAACTAGATTCTACTCAGGTAGTACATCAAGAATTTGTTGATTCAAAGGTTATAACCCTTAAACAGCGCCGCATTCAAGGAAATATTTACTATCACTGGCGAAACTTTAATGATTCCCATCAACAACGCGGGCAAATATATACAGATGTACCATGTATTGCTGATGGTGAAGAATGGCAGCCATCTGTAGCTTATCTTACGCCGCAATTATTAAAACATTATGGTGAACCAGATATATTTCCCCAAAGTTTTCCTTTGATCGCTGAGATTGTTTCTCTGACAGATCTCGCTGAGGAAGTAATTGCTAAAGCTCAAATGTACTTGCACAATGGTTCTGAGGAAGTATGGTTAATCTTCCCAGAAAATCGGTGGATTATTGTCACCACATCATCTCAACAGCTAGTTTTTACTTCTGGTGAAATTATCTACACTCAACGAGTACTTCGAGGTTTTACTGCAGCAGTAGATGATTTATTGGTTTGAAGAAGAAGTCAGGAGTCAGGAGTCAGGAGTAATGTTAGCGGAGCGGGGCGCGACCTAGCGTAAGCGTACTGTAAGTATTGCGCACAGTAATAAGTAATAAATCAGAATTGAGTAGTTGGAAATCTGTAAAATCAAGCGATCGAGTCAGTTACTTCATAAAAATTAAAAAAAAACCCCCACTTCTACGTTTAATGTAGATGTGGGGAGGGAAGGGGGTTTTTGTTTTTCGTTTGACTTGATATAACTTTAAAGCACCGATAGTGACAATCTTGTGACAAAAATCTGAAAAAAAGAAGATTTTTGGAGAAAACCCCAAAATACTTTCCTTGATGATAGTTAAAATGTACTAAATAGATAACTTGACAACTCTTTTTGTGTCTTAGTACTTGTCAAAATTCTTGTAATCCTAAAATTATTCTGCTCGTCCAAAATAATTCTGCTTTCCAAAGCTTATGAGTAGACCTATGTTTTTTTCGGCGCACAAGCTAGCCACGCGTTGAAGAAAATTGTAAAATCAATTTATGAGCATTCGTAGACAACTTAACGCCCTCCGCCAATTGCTGGCAGTATTTCGCTACAGTGGGCGAGCTATAGGTTTAGTTTGGACGACTAATCGTACTTTAACTATTTTAATCGCTGCTTTGACTTTAATCGCAGGTCTTTTACCTGCAGCAGTTGCTTACATCGGTAAGTTAATTGTAGATGCTGTGGTCGAAGCCCGAAATGTCGGTATTTCTAACAATGGTATTTCTAATAATATTTATCATCCTGTGATTTATGTGGGTTTAGAGGCGATCGCCATAGCTCTACTTGCAGCAAGTCAACGAGGACTTACAGTTTGTCAATCTTTATTACGAGTATTACTTGCACAAAGAGTAAATGTATTGATTTTAGAAAAAGCATTGACACTGGAGTTAGCACAGTTTGAAGATTCAGAATTTTACGACAAAATGAGCAATGCGAGAAGAGAAGCTTCTACTCGCCCATTATCCTTAGTTAATCGTACTTTTGGTTTAGTACAAAGTGCTCTTTCTCTGTTTACTTATGGTGCTTTGCTAGTCAACTTTTCGCTTTGGGCTGTTGTCATCTTAGTTTTAGCAGCCATTCCAGCTTTTATCGCCGAAACAAAATTTGCTGGACAAGCTTTTCGATTATTTCGTTGGCGCGCTCCAGAAACTCGCCAACAGCGTTATTTAGAAACTTTAGTCGCCAGAGAAGATTTTGCCAAGGAAGTAAAACTTTATAAATTAGGGGAAATGTTGCTCGGGCGTTATCACAATGTATTTAATCAAATTTATGGTGAAGACAGAGACTTAACTTTACGAAGAGGTCTATGGGGATATTTATTGAGTTTGCTGAGTACCGGAGCTCTATATCTAGCTTATGCTTGGATAGTCATCGAAACAGTTGCTAATAGAATTTCTCTGGGAGAAATGACAATGTATCTGACTGTTTTTCGTCAGGGACAAAGAACTTTTTCCGAAGCACTCACTTCAATTGGAGGAATGTACGAAGATA
The DNA here is from genome assembly GCF_030065675.1 of Mastigocoleus sp. MO_188.B34. Taxonomy (GTDB): domain Bacteria; phylum Cyanobacteriota; class Cyanobacteriia; order Cyanobacteriales; family Nostocaceae; genus Mastigocoleus. Next base: position 12,491 of record NZ_JASJDK010000056.1, read on the forward strand.
ACCTATATTTGTCCAACCTCTACGAATTTTTAGAAGAGAAAGTCCCACAACCCAGGGGAGAAGCAACTAGGGGAATATATCCGGGAGATGGAATTCGTTTTGAAAATGTATCTTTTACCTATCCAGGTAGCTCTAAACCAGCTTTGAAAAATATATCCTTTCACCTCCAACCTGGGGAAAAACTAGCAATTGTAGGTGAAAATGGTTCGGGTAAAACAACTCTAATTAAACTATTAACTCGACTATATAATCCCGAGTCCGGGAGAATTTTACTCGATGGTTTGGACTTACAAGAATGGGATGTAGAGGTACTGCGACAGCGTATTAGTGTAATTTTCCAAAATTTTGTCCGCTATCAATTTACAGTCGGCGAAAATATTGGCGTAGGTGAAGTGGAGAATCTTGAAGATTCAAGTCGTTGGGAAGTAGCTGCGGAAATGGGAATGGCGCGACCTTTTATTAAAAATTTACCCCAAGGTTTTCGTACCCAGTTAGGTCGCTGGTTCAAAGGAGGACAAGAACTTTCTGGCGGTCAATGGCAAAAAATAGCCCTTTCTCGAGCTTTTATGCGCAGTAAAGCTGATATTTTAGTTTTAGATGAACCCACCTCAGCTATGGATCCTCAAGCAGAGTTTGAGATTTTTAACCACTTTCGCACTAGCACTAAAAATCAGATGGTATTTTTAATTTCCCATCGTTTCTCTACGGTGCGGATGGCTGACAAAATTTTGGTCATTGAGTTTGGAGAAATTATCGAAGAAGGAACTCATGAAGAATTATTGCAAGTACAAGGGCTATATGCAAAGTTATTTCACCTGCAAGCTGCTGGTTATCGATAAATTGACAAAACTTAATAATACTCAGGTACAATCATGGTGAAGAGTCGGTCTTGCGATTGGTAAATTCTAATTTCTCATCTCTGGAAATAATTCCTAGAACTTTTCAATCACGCATCATTTGTATATCAAGTAAACATACTGCAACACAATAGATATTAGTCTAATACGAAAATAATAGCCAGAGAGATTAGCCGAATACACATCCACCGAAACAAAATGAAAGTTATCACAGAACCTTCAATTGCGGTAAAAATTCAAAAGATGAAAGAACGGGTGCGTTGGTCACACCCAAGCATTGTCTCTCGCTCAATTGATCAAACAAGTATGGTTATTGATGATGGGAAAGAAGAAAGCGAGGAATTTTCGTTTTTAGTCATTGGTGATAGTGGTTCTGGACCGCACCGTACTCATAATCCCCAAAGAGAAATTGCTGAATTGATGCTTCCCCATCGGGATGAATGTAGTTTTGTTTTACATACAGGGGATGTAATGTACTTGGTTGGTTCTCGGGATTATTATCCAGAGAACTTTATTAAGCCTTATCGGGAATTTTTAGTAGGTGGTGAGAACTACGAACACATTTCCTACGACAACATGACTTTTAATCAACCTTTCTTACCAGTCCCTGGTAATCATGACTATTATGAAGTACCGTTTTTTTATCGGTTGTTAGCTGGAGTTACTCTCCCCTTACGTCGGTTTTTTGGCTATAAAGATTTAGATTTGAGTTGGAATAGCTCCTATAAAGGGGATGCTTACGCACGGGCTTTTATCGACTATTTAAAACGATTTAATTCCCAGGAAAAATTAGAATATCATTTAAATTCCCATTACACTGGGAAAACTGATTTCGGTAGGTGTTTGCGTTATGTACCGGGCGAATTTACCCGTTTACCCAACCGTTATTATACTTTTCGCTATGGCGGAATTGACTTTTTTGCCCTTGATTCTAGTACTTTTAACGAACCTTTAACACCTACTAATGCAGATGAGATTCACAGCCAATCAGAACATGATGAACGTAGATTTTTAACTACAGAGAGATTAAAAGTAGAACAGGAACAACAGCAAATTATTGCGACTCTTAGCATACTTAATGATGGCATTCCAGAGCAAGCCGAACAAATTGATGATCTCAACGCGAAATTAGAGCAATTGAATGAGATCAAAATGGATCTTGATAAACAACTCAACCATAATAAAAGTAAAGTAATCGACTTTGAACAACTCCATTGGTTAGAGCAAAGATTAATTAAATCTTGGGAAGATCGAGAAGTCCGGGGACGGATCATTTACTTTCACCATCCACCCTACGTTACAGAAGCAACAAAATGGGGACAAGCACAAACTTTGGCTGTTCGTCATCGTTTGCGTAAAGTCTTAGATCATGTAGTTGAAGAACTTGGTTATTTACCCTCACAAGGTCCCCTAGTAGACCTAATTCTTAACGGTCACGCTCACTGTTTTGAACACCTTCAGACTTTAGATACCGGTCATGCTGATTCAAATCTCAATTGTATTGTTTGTGGTGGTAGTGGGTTTAGTTTGCGTCGTCAACGAGAAGAAGGAGCAGAACTGACCGAAACCTTTGTCACGGAATCAGGTAAAGAAGTTCGTAAGGTTGCTACTTGTCAACGGTTTATTGGTCGTAGCGGTCAAGGTTCTGATAAAAGACGTCCCTATTCTGGCATTAGGATAGACGTCAGAAAAGGTAATCCTTTACAGTTTGTGATTGTACCTTTTGTTGCCGAAAGGCATCAGCATCAATGGTACTACCCGGAAATTGAACCACTTGCAATAAATCCAATTGGATTGGGCTAGATGCGGGAAAGTCAAAACAAAGAAATAAAATTATTAAAAAACAAAATCCAAAACAAAACTATTTTAAACAAATAGAAGCCAACATTATCCTTAGTCGGTTTGTAAAAATCAGCTAAGGAAAACCCCCTTATTTAATTAATTTGCCAGACTTTCAAGGTAAAAGACTTTATTTTGCTGAAAGATTACTCTTTTGTAAAAAATTTAATAAAGAATCCTCTTTGCGCAAGTCCATTTGCTTGGCTAAAGATTGATTAGTGTTAAGTCCCTGGGTTGCAGGAAAAACACTTTTTGATTGCGGTGGAAGAATAGCTGCAATGGGCTTCTTCTGAGTCGATACCCGCTTCATCGGTGGTATGTGGGTAGCACGATTGCGATATGGATTATTTTGTGGTGCTCCTGTCTGTGGCGATCGCACAAATTTTCTTGTCTTCTTTTTTATGGAAGAATTATTTTGTGCAACAGATTCCTGGGGTTTCGCTGCAGGTTGGCGATCGCGAACCTTCCATCTTCGATACTGTTTGGGTTTAACTGGACCATTCAGCCATCGACATAACAACAAACATCCACTAGCACAGCTAAAAGCAATTGCTGCTACCATCCATAAAGGAACGGGATTGATTTCTTGGCGTGTTGGTTTAATTGATTGTTCTAGTTCAACTGTAACTCGATCTACTTGTTCGCTTGTTACTAGTTCAACATGAGTCAAACTATATAAAGAGATAGTAGCACCACCGATGAATATTCCTAGGCATCCAATTAAAAACAGCCAATGATATTTAACAAATGTATGTATCAGAATATTCCCAGAAGAAATTAGTTTAGATTTAGCTGTTTTTTGTTCGGCTTTGGGTGTTTGTACTTGGGATGATTGATTCTGTACATTCTGAGTGTTTTCCATAATTATTTTCAGATTTGTACTATTTATAAGCCCCTCTAAATTGTAATTTTAATTGAGTAGGCGATAAATACGTATCCGTATTTAAATTGCAGATTCAATAATTTTTCTGAGATAATTAGATCGCAATATTTCAATAATTATCTCAAAAAAACATAATTTTGGGGTGATTAAGTGTTTTTTTAATGATTTAATTTATCAATGCTTCAATTTTCGGGGTTTTATGTCTTTCCAGTGCCAATTCAATCAATTTATCTGCTAATTCAGGAAAGGGTATGCCACTATGTCCCCATAATCTAGGATACATACTTGTATCAGTAAATCCTGGGAAGGTGTTAATTTCATTAATTAATACTTCACCTGTGCTTTCGACATAGAAAAAATCGACTCTTGCTAAACCAGAAGCATCGACGGTTGTAAATGCTTTAATTGCCATTTCCCGGATTTGATTGCTGATTGTGTCTGGAAGTGCTGCTGGGATCGATAAGTCCGCCTTACCTTGAGTGTATTTTGTTTCGTAGTCATAAAAATCACTAGAAAAAGAAATTTCTCCAATTGCAGAGACTTTAGGGTTATCATTACCCAGAACAGCACATTCTACCTCCCGAGCAACAACACCTGCTTCAACAATCACTCGACGGTCGTAACTCGCAGCATTATCGAGGGCTGTTTCTAGTTCTTGGCGCGATCGCACCTTTGCGATCCCCACCGAAGAACCAAGATTTGCAGGTTTAACAAAGCAGGGATAGTTTAAAGAATTTTCAATTTCATCGCAGAGTTTAGGAAATACGCAGGGATTAGACCAAATTTGCGTTCGCGTTAAGGTCATATACTTAACCTGTGGAAGTCCAGCTTGAGCGAAAGCTGTTTTCATGGCAATTTTATCCATTCCTACAGCCGATCCTAAAACTCCAGAACCAACAAAAGGAACTTGCATTAAAGTTAGTAAGCCTTGAATCGTACCATCCTCACCATTGGGACCATGGAGAACAGGGAACCAAACATCTACTTGTGAAGCTTGGGGTGGAAATTCCCACAAACTGGATTTTGTATTAATATTTGTTGCTGTCGGCTTTTCTAATGCTTGACCCGATTTTAAAACCTGATTTGCAATTTCACTTCCTTGCCAAACACCATCTTTTTGAATATAAAACGGCAATATTTCATACTTATCAGTATTTCGTTCTGCATTTAAAGCCGCATTTATTGCTTTTGCAGAAACTATTGAAACTTCATGTTCTCCAGAACAACCGCCAAACAATAACCCAATCTGCAGCTTTGTCATTTTAAATACCCTTAGTATTGCTGATTGCAAATAGGTTATCATAATCGTTATTGGCGATTGGTGATAAGCGATAGGCGATATGGGATTGGGTATATTGGAAAAAATTTTCAGCAAGCCCCGCCTAAAATAATGGGATCGGTAATCAAACCAATCCCTTACCTCTGAAGCTGCCAATCTTAGGTTTATAAATCCTAAAATTGTGGATTCTGAAACTATATTTAATAAAACTATGAATCTTGTAATGTAGTTTTTGAAACGATTCTAGTTTTCTTGCGATCTGATTCAGACAATTCTTTTCCTGCTTGCAAGCGAGTCGCAGATGTTTGTAAAACAGTTGCTGCTCCAGTATCTCCCATTTGTAAAGCGGTTTTGGCTGCAGTTTGTAGTAAAGTTGCAGCACCAGCGCGATCGCCTTCTTGAAGTTTTGTTTCTGCCAGTTGGGTTTGTCGGTATTTGCCCAAAGCCAAAATATGTTTTTGTACTTCCGAATCAACTGCAGGATGATAAGTGGACATTGAATTGATTTCTACAGAAATAATATCAGAACTTATACCAGTTTCATTTTTCGATGGGTCGTCATAAATTACTTGTAACTTAGCAATAGTATTTTTGCCTTCAGGAAGCTGCCCTAAGTAGATATTTGTCAATACCACCCGTTCCACATCTTTCATCAGGTCTCCCAGGCGAACGGAAAAAATACCATCAGCTTCTGGTTGTACTGGCAATTCAATTGTATCCGGACAAACTTGTGCAACTGGTTTGAGTTCGGCTAGCCGCACCTTGGGCATTAAAGAAAATCTTAAATGAGCATTTGTTAAACCCACGGTTTGAATTCGATCAAACATTTGATTAAACTTCTCCTCGACTTGGTCGAGTTTTTGGATATGAGATAAACTACCACCGCCTGCGTCAGCAATATTTTCTAAAATATCTTGGTTCCAGTTATCTCCAAACCCGAAAGAATTCAAAGTTAAGTTATAGCTAGTTGCAAGCTCAGCAAACTTTAAACAACGGTGATTATCGCCATGTTCGTTTTCACCATCAGTTAACAAAAACGCCTGGGAAATACTTTCTCTTTTTCCTTTTGCTAATTCTTCTATTCCCAAACGTAAACCTTCATCGATTGCAGTACCACCGTCAGCACTTAAACGGTTAATTTGCTGTTTAATCTTTTCTGGATTTTCAATTATTTGATTTGGTACTAAGACCTTTGCCCGATGGTCAAAAGCAATTACACTCAAGCGATCGCCAACCTTGAGTCGTTCGACTAAGCGATTTGCGGCTTTTTTGACAGTTTCCAAAGGTCGCCCCGTCATTGAACCACTATGGTCAAGAATCAAACACAGATTCAGGGGGACATTACGGTCTAAACTTTGAGGCTCAGCAGAAATAGAAACAGCCAACTGACGTTGAGAATTTTGCTGATTGACATCTAAATTCGCATCACTTAACACCGGCTCCAAACTAACCTTCATAACCCAAACTTCCTATTGTTGGCACAATACATATTCATAAATAACTTCATAGTGCGATATCAGCACTACGGAAAAACTTTGTGTAAAAAATACGTTAATAATATTCACGATTTGTCGTTATGGGAAACTAACTTAGGGCTTGGAAGAAGAATTTAGTTTCTAATCCTTACGATCCACCTGCAGCTACACATGGTAATATCGCCAATTTTTCGTTCCCCAATCAAAATTTAACTATAAAAAAAGAAGAAAATCTAACAAATTTTGAAAGTAGCAGGAATCCACACCTCCACCAAAGCTGGCGTCGCGCTAGTATGTATTACAGTTAACGGCATTTATTCAGGCAACAGTTGCTATGGAAACTTCCCCCATCAAGGCTGTGCAAGCCCCCTACTACGCGGATAATCCGAACCGTACTCCCCCACCAGACCTACCTTCTTTGTTATTGAAGGAGCGTATTATTTATCTTGGTATGCCACTGGTGCCTGCTGTCACGGAATTGATAATAGCTCAATTACTTTACTTAGAATCTGACGACCCAGATAAACCAATTAAAGTTTATATCAATTCTACTGGTACTTCCAGTTATAGTGGCGAACCAGTGGGTTTTGAAACCGAAGCGTTTGCAATTTATGACACAATGAGATACACCAAGCCACCAATTCATACTATTTGTATTGGTTCGGCTATGGGGATGTCAGCAATGCTTTTAGGTGCAGGAACTAAAGGTTGTCGCGCCAGTTTGCCCCATGCTACCATCGTGCTCCATCAACCGAAGAGTTACGCTCAAGGACAAGCAACGGATATCCAAATTCGGGCAAAGGAAGTTTTGGCAAACAAGAAGACAATGATTGATATTTTGTCTGAAACAACCGGACAGTCCTATGAAAAAATTGAGAAAGACATGGATCGTCTTTTCTACATGACCCCCCATCAAGCAGTGGAGTACGGTTTAATCGATAAAGTTTTCGAGAAAGAAGAAGTTGCCGATCCCGTCCTACCAGCAGGAGTGATCTAAATAAATAACTTGCAGGTCGAAAACACCAAATTCATTATTATAAAAACGGAGTAGCAAAAATGCCTATAGGCGTTCCTAAAGTTCCATACCGGATGCCGGGAGGACAATACACTCAATGGATTGAAATTTATGATCGTCTCGCAAGGGAACGCATTATTTTCTTGGGACGAGATATTAACGATGAAGTAGCGAACCAAATTATCGCTATTATGCTTTACTTAGATTCAGAAGATCCGGGTAAAGATATTTCTCTTTATATCAATTCTCCCGGTGGTGTAGTTACCTCCGGCTTGGCAATTTATGACACCATGCAACACATCAAATCAGATGTGGTGACCATTTGTGTTGGGTTAGCCGCTTCAATGGGGTCGTTTTTGCTAGCTGCTGGTACCAAAGGTAAGCGTTTGGCGCTACCACATTCGCGAATTATGATTCACCAACCATCTGGTGGAACTCGCGGACAAGCCACCGATATTGAAATTGAAGCTAAAGAAATTCTGCGAATTCGTCATCAACTCAATGGCATTTACGCTCAAAATACCGGTCAGGCGATCGAAAAAATTGAGAAAGACATGGATCGCGATTTCTTCATGTCTGCTCATGAAGCAAAAGAATACGGCTTGATTGACAAAGTAATCGAAGATCGTCCGTAAATGTAAATATTATTTCACCCAACATCCAAATATTCTTGGTCTTCGGGTTTGATGTAGAGACGTGCTAAGGTACGTCTCTATGAATTTAATAGCATGTTTTAATATCAGTTAATAGTTGTTGACAGTAAGCATTTCTTACCCATTACCAATTACCCATTACCGATAATTGTTAATTACGAACTTTCAAGAAAAAAAATAATCTATATGATTATCACCTGATTGTTTTAAGCTTGTAGCTAATTGCCGTTTCGAAGTAAAGATAGCTAACAGCCAATGGATGTTGTAGACTGCTACCGTTTATTAGGTTTAAGGTCAGGAGCCTCCGCTAGTGAGATTAAATCGTCTTATCGGCGCTTGGCGCAGCGATATCATCCTGACACAAACCCCAATGATAAAAGAGCAAAAGAAAAATTTATTGCCGTTACAGAAGCATACAAGTTGCTGTTAAAAGTGGTACCGCCACATAAAACACATCAACAGCAAACCTCTTCTTCTAAGGCAAACTCAGTATACTCGGAAAAGAAAGCTAATGGCAAAGAGGTATCAACTAAGGAAAAAGTAAAAACCAAGAAAAATTCAAGAGCAAAGCCTCCCAACCTTTCTGAAACTGAAAATCGACTCAAGTGGAAAACTTACAAACAATTACTACAATTCTTAAAACAAAGACGTTTTCCCCAGGCTACAGCCCTAGTGGAAGCTCTAGTACAGCGTTTACCACAAGATGCAGAAGTTCGTCAGTGGCAGGCTATTTGCTATCAAATGTGGGCAAAACAACTAATTGCCCAAAGAAAATTACTTAAAGCGAGAATATATCTTAAAAAAGCTCTCAAAGCCGACCCTAAAAATAAAAGTTTACAAAAAGAGGTACAACGGGACTTTAAATACTTGGAAAAAATTCTTTAATGGTTGTGCATCACTGGTCATTTGTCACTTGATATCAAACAAAATATAAATAACAAATGATAAATGACAAGACATATATTTAACCTAAATTATATTCGCTCGGGGTAATTATGGCTTTTGATAAAACCAAGTAGTCGAAATCAGTCATATTAGTTTTCAAAATTTTATTCTTCTATCAATCTATTTTCTGCCTATGTTCATACCAGAAAATTCTTAGTGATAGAAGAATTTTTTATGCTTAGATATTCAAGCAAGAATATTCCCTGTTTTTTCTACTTCACTCTAATTGTTGTGTTGTTTATCCTATTGTGTGATATGTAAAGCAAAGCCACATCTTCTTATCTATGACCTTTGAAGCAAAATCTATATTTTTACTATTAAGACTTTATGGTGTTGGTAAGAGAATGAGTTAGGCGAATATCAGTTACAGTATTATTAAGTTAGTTCAGAACATAAAAACTGACAAATAATAAATAATGTATTCAGAGATCGAGTATCCTGAATCTCTAAATGCATTTTCAAAGTAAAATCGTAATTTATACTATTATCTATCAGCATGTTCAAGAAAATTCGTGCTGTATTGACAAATAAAAAAAATCTTTCGCATTTACGCAATTTTTTGTTTCCGTCCTCACCAAGCGATTCTCATCGTGCTTCAAGATACCAGCATAAGAAACGCACCAATCTCAACCAGAAAAATTCAGGTATTACTTCTAACTTATATTGCAATAGAAACGCGAAGGAGTACCTAGGATTGCTTACAATTGGTAGCCTTGGAGTCGCAGCTTTGATATTGGGAATAAGAGAAATCAACTGGTTGGAAGAGTGGGAATTAAATACTTACGACCAAATGCTGCGAATTCGTCCATCTGAACCTATTGATAAACGTCTATTAGTAGTTGGTATTAATGGTAAGGATCGGCAAAATTATTCAAATTCCCTTTCCAACGACTTGATTAATAAGTTGTTGGAGGAAATACAGTCCCATAAACCACGTATTATTGGTTTAAATATCCTGCGCCCACAACAAAAAAATTTAGCTTCCAGTCAAAATATAGAAAATCTTATTACAGTTTGTACCCACAGAACGAATACCAAAGAGGAAATTCCACCACCACCGAACTTTCCTGAAGTAAATGTAGGTTTTAACGATCTGCTTCCCGACGCAGATCGAACAATTCGTCGCAGTTTGCTAACTTCTAAAATCGATTTATCTGATACTTCAGGCAATAAATGCAAAGCAGAATACTCTTTTGCAACTTTATTGGCAATTGATTATCTGAAACAAGAAGGTATTGATTACGAAGTTGAACCATTTCAATTAGGTGAAGCTTTATTACCAGGATTAACATTAAATTCGGGTAGCTATAAAAATCTTGATTTCAGAGGTCATCAAATATTACTGAATTATCGTCATTTCAATCGCCGTCTCGATCAATTTGTCCAGACAGTAAGTCTTTCTGATATTCTTGAAAATCGAGTTAAACCTAGTATTATTAAAGATAGGTTGGTAATTATTGGTATTATAGACCGCAACCAAAATAATTCTGTTTACACGCCTTACACAAATTCTAACGAACCACAATATTCAACCGCCTCAATATACATTCATGCTCAAATTGCAAGTCAACTAATTAGCGCTGCTTTGGATAATCGTCCTCTAATTGGGTATTTACCCGAACAATTTGAGGTTATGTGGATATGGCTGTGGGCGGCGATAGGTGCTTTTTTTGGGTGGCGCTTGCGAAATCCACTTATTTTGTTAGTGTGTGGGAGTATAGTTTGTGTTACTTTAGTGGGAATTTGTTATCTAGCATTTTTAGAAGCAATTTGGATACCTGTGATACCTTCTGCCCTCACTTTGGTAATTTCTAGTACTGGTATGATGACTTATATTAATTACCAAGTACAACAGCAAACTAAACTAATTATTTTACAAGTTGCGAAACAAAAGGAAGCTATCGAACAATTAGATCTTCTTCTCAAAGAAAATGCTGGAGTTCAAGATATAGTCCAACAAGAAGATAAATCTCAACCACAAGAAAAACCTGAACAACAAGATGAATTATTAGACAAACCGCATTCCCAAATCAGTTCTGCTTATTTTAAGTCTTTTTCTTCTCCAACTTCTTTACTTTCCCAAAGATATGAAATTAAAAGAATACTCGGTCAAGGTGGTTTTGGCTGTACTTATTTAGCCAAAGATACCCAACGTCCTGGAAATCCAACTTGTGTTGTCAAGCAACTAATGCCCGCACGCAGAGATACTAGATTTTTGCAGGTTGCGAGAAGATTATTTGATGCTGAAGCTGAAATTTTGGAGATTGTAGGTAAACATCCTCAAATTCCTGAACTATTAGCATATTTTGAAGAAAACCAAGAGTTTTATCTGGTAGAAGAATACATTCGAGGTCAATCCCTAGAAACCGAATTATCCTCAAGTAGTCGGATGTGGAACGAAGCTTCGGTAATTAAAATGTTAATAGAAATTCTGGAAATTCTGAATTTCATTCATAAACACCGAGTGATTCACCGAGATATCAAACCCAGTAATATAATTAGAAGTAAATTAGATCGGCGTTTAGTATTAATTGACTTTGGGGCAGTCAAGAAAATGCAGCCGCTAGATGCAGAGCAAACAGAATTAGCTACAGTTGCAATTGGAACCAGGGGATATACACCACCAGAACAATTTGCTGGACATCCCCGCCTGGCAAGTGATATTTATGCTGTAGGTATGATTGGTGTTCAAGCATTAACAGGAATATTTCCACAGGAGTTTACACTGGATCGAGAGACGGGAAATATCTTTTGGCGACAGAATGTACAAGTAAGTAATGAATTGGCAATAATTTTGGACAAGATGATATGCTACCACTTTAGCGAACGATATCAATCTGCTGCAGAGGTCATAAAAGATTTAAAATCAATTGCTTAGTTTAAAAATAAGTAATACTTATATATATCATATTTCCCATTACCAACTATCAATTACCAATTACCATCAAATAAACCTTACACTGCTTTTGGATACGAGCAATTTTCAGCATCAAAGCAAGCATTAAAGTGTTGTTTGAAGTAAATCCCAGAGGTTATCATTTCTTCAACATTATAATGGGAAGTTGGTGCTTCTTTATATGACGGACAACGAGTATTAATTTCCTTTTGCAATAGTTTTGGTAACTGTGTAAATTTGTTAACTTTATTGCCACGAACTGTATATATTAAGTAACCTGGAAACTCTCCCATCCTCATCCAAGGGAGCCATTGACCTGTTCGATTCCAGTTTAATTCGAGTTGAGATACAGTCTTGACTTTCAAATCAAGTAAGTCTGCTGTAGAAACTGTTAGCTTAAAAAACTCCGCTGTTTCATAAGTTGGTTGGGGGCTATATTCAACAAATTTTGGTTCTTTTGTTAAAGAATTAGGGTAAGTAGGAAAAATATCAAATGCAAAAGTTGTCTTATTACCATTTACGTAAGCCGGAAACTTGCCCTTAAAGTATCCCTGTACTGGATTATTAACAATTTGAACAATTGGGACTGTTTCCCTTATCCAAGGATTTTCCCATCGATCCAGAACTTCATTTGTAACTGGATGTAAATAATAGTTGAGTTCTCTAGAAATGTAATCCCACCCACCACCAGGGTTTGGAATACATCTACTGACACTTACTCCTATAAGATTAAACAATAGCTTTTTCTTTTTGCCTGGGATAGATGCGTATATCGAACCATTCCAAAATAAAAAAGTAGATTGTTCGGGGTTTAGAGATGCACGAGTTTTTACCCAGTATTGGGTATCAAATTCTTGGATGTTGGCAATCATAACTAAAAATATATGTATGGTATGAATAGGAGCCAATAAATCTCAAGACTATGTATCTACTTAGAAAAAATAATTCTGTAGTTTTGAGTCAAAAGCAATCTTTTGCTCAGATGCATATGCTGAGACCGATGCAGCTCCATGTAACTTTTGGTTTTAATTTAACCTAGATTAACGGGAAGCATTAAATCTGGCGATAGGTTATAAATCCCTTGTCAATAAAAAGAACTGAAGGTTATATTGGGAAGTTAACTTTCCAGAACTACATCATGGTAGTATTTCATGTAATTCTAATTTAGGTGAAGGTACTGAATTCGTGGTGAAAATACCTATTCAACAAAATATTCAGTTAAGCTATCCAAGCTTCCTCTAAATTTTTAATAAAGCAAATTTGACCCTGGGGTTTTTAAGCAGCTTCCGAAAGCTGACGGTCGAGACGACGGAATAAAAATACCCAAATAGGTAAAGAGCTATTGATTGCAATTAACCTTACCAAATGACCAACAGTTACCACCTCTACATTATGATTTAAAGTCAAAGCCACCAAAATCATTTCTGCAGCGCCTCCTGGTGCAGTTACTAACATACAAGTTAGCCAATCCCAAGATGTTAATTGCATAGCGAAATAAGCTGCGATCGCACCTGCAAATAAAGTCATGATAGTTGACATCACAGCATAAGCAATAGTTTTTTTACCAAAGTCTGGTTTCTCACCCCAATACTCGCCAATCGTAATCCCCAGAAGCGTTTGACCAATTATGCGAATCATTGACGGTAGTGCGAAGTGAGTAATTCCAGTTGTAATATGAAAACTATTAATTAGTGGATTAAATGTCATTCCTACCAGCAAAGCTGCAAAAAAATGAGCCGCAGGGATTTTACATAATATGGCAATATAAACTGCAACTAAGCTTACGCCTACAAGCAATAAAAGTAAACCAAAATATGATGGTGTAAAAGTAATAAATTCTACTGCTGTAATAATTGCTGGGGCACTGATGTAATCATCTGCTAATATCCTTGCGACCATTGGGATTAGTAATACTACAGAGGTTACACGAATTACCTGTACTAATGCTACTTGTGTAACGTTTTTATTATAGTCTGCGGCTATAGCTGCCATAACACCAACACCTCCAGGAACGGTAGCTAGCATTGCTGTTAATAAATTTGTTTTACTGAGGCGAGAATAGATGTAACCAATTAGAGTACCACTTATGAGTAAAAAAAGTGTCAAAAATACAAAAATAGGAATTCCTGTGACAACACCAATTAAATTATTTTGAGCGATAGAAAAACCAATAGTTAATCCTACCAAGACTAAACCAACATGTCTAGCACTCCTGTTTGGTTTGAGTGTAAGCTGATAAAAAATTCGACTGACTTGCAGGACGATTACACCAGAAGCTATTCCAGAAAATATCCACGCCATTCCACCAATATTGAAACGGGAAAGAATCAAACCCAGGGGTAATGCTAAACATATCTGCCAAGCAAGAATAGTTAAGGATTGCCAAAATAACTGCTTTTCGCTTGTAGGGGAAGGATCCACACCCATATTTAAGTTTCTATGGCTACTTATCTCATCAGAAGCAACTAACTTTACAAATTGTTTCATTGACAAATGTTTTTTAACTTTACTTTACTATGTATCCACGCTAACGCGAACTGGGTTGTAAAGATAGTTATGTAAGTAGATTTGACAAAGGTTAGGATTCCGAAGTTAGAAGTCAGAGGTGATAGTGTAAGGTATGGCTTTTTATAATATCTTCGCCAATTTACGAGGTTGAGTTGATGTGTAAACTCTCGTTTCTACGATGCTTGGCAAAAATTAAATAATCAGGAAAAAGCCTCAAAGCATTGATGACAAGGGATTAGCCTCTCAAAGTCCTAAAAAATGCTCTTAACACAGCGTGGCGCTAGCCATAACTTAGATATATCAAGAAAACAACCAATTTGATGTAATACTATTGTTTCATAAAGCTTTGAGCCTGTTTTTTAACAAAAAAATGTCTAAACCCCGTTAAAACATAAGTCATAAGTACTTGGAGAAAATTAATTGTATATTTGTCATTGCGTTAGCACGCACCTACGGTGAACAGCTTTGCTGCGGGCTAGTGGAGCGTAGCGTAACGTAGCATATGTCCTGTCGGACACGCTAACGCTAACGCAAGGCTTTGAGATTGCTGAGGACGCGCTCCGCGTTCAGCTTTGCTGCGGTCTAACACTATCGTTCGCAATGACATAAATATTTTTGTCCACCTACTTATCGATACCATAAAGCCACACCAATACGTGGAAATTACTATATTCAATTAATCCCATTACACATATGCTTATCTTCTTTATTATCGGGGGGATTTATTCTAAAATCTTCACGGATGAAATTACATCCTTCCCGAAGCAAATAATCAAAATCCCACTTCCATAGTTTTACAGTTCCCCTTGATTGGAAACTTTAGGGAACCACTACGACCGCTCCTACTATTTTTGGTTCTCCCTGATCAGGGAAAGTAATTGGTTGAAAAATTAGCAACGGATTAGAAGAGTAAAACGGATGGATTGTCTGTAAAAGTAAAGATTTACTAACTTAGAGAAATCCCTTATCCGTTTTCCATCTTTTCTTTATTCTCTATCCGCGAGCAAACCAACCATCTCATCAACAAACAAACACCCCATCCGACTTGTTAACAAAAAATCAAATCATTAAAACTTAAACAGAATCCAAGCAACGATCGCACCCCCTAAAATCAGATAAATAACATTTACCTTCCATCGAAAACTTATCAAAAACGTACTTAGTAAAATCACCCAGCTTTGCCAATAAATCAATACCGATTGTGATAACTTAACTATTACTGCTGCCATCAAAGCAATCGAACTAGCATTAACAGCATCTAAAAACGCAGAAGTCCAACGAAATTTCCGCAGTTGGGAAACCACCGAAATCAGAGCAGCACTAAAAAGGAATGATGGCAAAAAAATAGACACCGTTGCAACTATTGCGCCAGGTATTCCCAAAAGTAAATAACCGATAAAAGTTGCACTTGAAAGTAAAGGACCAGGAGTTATTTGGGCGATCGCGATCGCATCTAATAATTGTTGCTCAGTCAACCAACCAAAATCATCAACCAATTCCCCTTGCAAAAATGCGATTAAGACATAACCGCTACCGTATAATAAACTAGCAACCTTAAGAAAAAATATACTAAGTTTGCCTAAGGAAAGACTTGGAGAATAATTAGCATCAATAAAAAATAATATAGCGATAGTTATTAGTAAAAAAAATATAGCTTTGGGAATTCGAAATTTGGTATTTCCTGATGCTTCTACCCCTGATTCTTCCGGTGATAACTCTTGATGAAATCCTATTAAGAGCATACCGATCGCTCCACCGACAAGGAGCAAAATTATCTCACTCACCCCGAAGAAATTTGCAGTACAGACAAATATCCCAATGATTAACAAACGCCAGTTATCGATCGCCGTTTTGCCCAATTTCGTCACAGCTAATAACATTACAGCCAAAACGACTGGTTTAACTCCATCTAAAAAAGAGGCTATTTCGGGAAGAGCGCCAAATTGAGTATAAGCCCAAGCAAAAGCAGTCTTAATCAGGGCTGCAGGAAAAATTAGACAAATACCTGAAATAACAAACCCCAACCATCCACCATATAAGTAACCAACGTGAATTGTTACTTCGACTGAGCTTGGACCTGGAACGAGGTTGCTAGCGCCAATAATATCGAGAAACTTCTGTTTTGTCAGCCATTTTTTCCGTGTCACTACCTCATATTCCATCATCGCTAGCACCACAAGGAAACCACCAATTCCAGTGCTTCCTAGTTTTAAACACAGGATTGCTAATTGGCTTAAATTTTTTAGCCTATCTGTATTCATCCAAAAACGTAGCGCTATAAATAAACATACTACTCAATAAAGGTACAAGGCATTGCGCCCCTAGAGATAAGATTACTGCAAGCAAAAGTACATAGTATAAAATGCAAGTTTAATTGAATATTGTAAAAAGCATTCAAGAAGTTAATAACAAAAGGCAGAGTGGATCCAAATAAATCCGCCACGGACAAGGAATATCTTTAATCACAGCCCATTTTTCTTTATATACCTCTGCTTGTAGGTGGTAATCTTTGGAATTTTGAGGAGGAGAATTAAGTTTTAAATAAACTGTCATTCTATGGGGTGTTTCACTAATCTGAACTAGCCAAGCTTGAAAGCAATTGTCTTGGTTTTCTCGGTCTGCAAAAATTAGATGGTGAGCGCGAATTCCTACATGTGTCACTTCACTAGAAATCGGTTCGATCGCTTGCAAAGTACAGCCCCAATCCAGAGCCTTTACTTGTGTGGGTGAAACAGCACGAGCGCGGGAAAAATTCTTACATTGAGTTAATTGAGCAACTTGTAAGGTCTGTGGATGCTCGAAAATGTCTGTTTTGGAACCATCAGCAATGATTCTACCTTCGGAAAATACTAAAATATTTTGACAGACTCGGTAAGCTTCTTCCAAATTATGGGTAACAAATAAGGTCATCCCTCGGTAAGTTGTAAGGGTTTCACTCAACTGCTTTTCAATTCGACTGCGCAGGTATGTATCAAGGGCTGAAAAGGGTTCATCTAAAAGTAGAGCTTCTGGTTCAATAGCTAAAGCCCTAGCTAAAGCAACTCGCTGCTGCTGTCCCCCAGAAAGCTGATAAGGATAACGGTTTTCTAAACCTTGAAGTTCGACTAAAGCAATTTTTTCAGCTATGCGTTGGTTTAGTTCGGCTGTATTAAAAGAGCAACCATTATAGTGTCCATATTTTAGACCAAAGGCGATGTTATCCCTCACAGTCATATTGGGAAACAGGGCGTAATTTTGAAACAAAAAGCCGATGCGACGGTGACGCGTTGGTATATTGATTCCCTGTTTTGAGTCAAATAAAACTCGTCCATTTAAAATAATTCTTCCATGTTTTGGGGTTTCCAAGCCAGCCAGACAACGCAAAGTCATGCTTTTCCCCGAACCGGAACCTCCTAAAATTCCCAGAGGACTGTCATCGGTAGTAAATGTCACTGATAATGTAAAGCCGGGACGTTGGTTAAGAATATCTATTTCTAAGGAGGTTGGGGAGGGAGATTGTTTTGAAATTTGTATTTGAGAAAAAGAACTACGCGAACCAAAAAATTGCTGAGTGATTTGAGATAATTTTCTAGTTAAAAATCTAAAGTTTATAAGTCTAAGGTTTATAAGTCTAAGGTTTAAAAATCTAAGGTTTAATAACCTTAAATTAAAATTTCCAAATCTTCTTTTCTTAAATGTCCGTCTTTCTTCAGACAAGTGATTCATTGTATTAACTACAACAAGGGAAACCCCCACCAAAACTAATACCCAAATTAATGCTCGATCCATTTCCCCCCCTTCTGCAGCAAAAAATATCGCTAGGGGAATTGTCTGTGTTTGTTGGGGAATATTTCCTGCAAGCATTAATGTTGCTCCGAATTCTCCCAAAGCGCGAGCAAAAGCTAAAATAGTTCCACCTAAAATACCTTCCCAAGCTAAAGGAAAAATAATTCGCCAGAAAATAGTCCCTTCAGAAACTCCCAGGGTGCGAGCTGCATAAATCAAGTTTTGATCTATTTGTTTAAAAGCTCCCAATGCTGTTTTGTACATCAAAGGAAAAGCAACTACCGTCGCAGCAATTACTGTTCCCGTCCAAGAAAAAATGACATTTACTCCTACTGCATATAATAATTGCCCAAACCAACTATTTCTCCCAAAAATTACCAGTAAAAAAAAACCTACTACTGTTGGTGGTAAAACCATAGGTAAAGTCAAAATACCATCAATTAATCCCTTAGCTTTACCTTGATAATTAAGCATTTTACGAGCAACCGTAATTCCCAACAAAAAGGCAATTGGTGTTGCAGTTAAAACGGTTTTTAGGGATATCCATAGAGGAGAAAAGTCGAATTCCATACCAATTGCTGTATTGATTACTGATTTGTTGGAAGATTATAAGTTTTAGATTTATAAGTTTGGTATTGATTATTTTGGGATTTACTAATTATTTTGAGAGTTAGTATTTGAAAAGTTATTTATAACTGGAGTAAATCCGTTTTTTATAAAAATCTCACTTGCTGCTTTGCTCGATAAAAAGTCCACAAATTCCTCAGCAGTAGTGAGATTTTTGCTATCTTTTATGACTGCAACTGGATAAACAACTGGGGAATGAGAATCTGCTGGTGCGATCGCACCAACTTTGACTCTATTTGAGCTTTTCGCATCCGTAGCGTAAACAATTCCCGCATCAACATTGCCAGTTTCTACATAAGTAAGTACTTGACGAACAGTTTTCGCAAAAACTGTTTTTGATTTTACTCCCTCGAAAATCCCTGCATTAGTGAGAACTTCCTTTGCATATTTACCCGCAGGTACGCTATTCGGTTCGCCGATTGAAATTTTGTTAACTTCAGCAGCAGTCAAGTCTTTAAAATCAGATATGCTGGTGTTGTCTTTCGGTACGATCAAAACAACTTTATTTTGGAGCAAATCCCTACGACTTCCCTGACTCAAAAGTCCTTGTTTTTGCAAAATATCCATTTTGTTGACTGAAGCGGAAATAAAAACATCAGCTGGCGCTCCCTGTTCTATTTGCCGTTGTAAATTACCAGAACTGGCAAAATTATAGGTAATAGAAACCTGTGGATTTTGCTGTTCATATATTTTCTTAATTGGTGGAAGTACATCTGTCAAACTAGCAGCAGCAGATACAGTTAAGCTTGCAGTTTGTTGTGTGTTTGCTCTTGAAGTCGAGTCTTGGTTAGTTTGATTGCAAGCAATTAACAATGAGGAAATAATCAGTGCTACTATTTTTGGCTTGACTTCCAATAGTTTAATCATCAAAATATGTCTGCATCCTAAATATTAGCATGTATTAGTGATCCCCAAAGCTTTCTCGATTCATTTTGTCAGAATAGGGTAACGTTAGCTGTTGGATTTTTTTTACTGACCTTCACTAATAAATGTGAAAAAACCTTGTAGAGAAGTTCATTGCGAACGCCAAAAGTATAGTTGAATAATTAAAACTGAATTGGTAATAACATTCCAATTCCCAACCTAGTTTCGTTATCTGCTCGAACTCTAAGAGCCTCAAAAGGACTCGAACCAACTCTATTGCTGAGATATGCTTCTAATTGCAAACCAGAGAAAGTTTTACCAAGTAGTGACTTTGGTTCCCAACGCACACCCAAACTCCATGGAATAACTGACTTACGAGTATTACCAATAAATGCATTACCTTCTCCTCCAAGATTGAACCCAACTTCAGCGATCGCATCTAATTCTGGAGACAAAGAAATCGAAGTTCCAACATTAAATCCAGCGACTTCTAACCCAGTCCGTTGAACATACCCCAAGGTAGGAGTAAACCAAGCTGAACCTCCTTTAGGGAATTCATAATGCAGTGGTGCAGACAAGGTAACAACGAATAACTCTCCCAGTTCTACACTTTCGTTACTAACACTAAATCCAGTCTTTTCTAAACCTAAAGATTCAAATCTATTGCGATCGTTGTTAATCAGATTTACCAGCACACTATTAGAACGAGCGAAGCTTCCAGCGAGACTTAAGGTAAATGGTTTGTCATCATCTTGATCTAAAAAGCGGATTTTGCCACTAACTCCAAGAACGGATTCATCTACTATGCCAGAAATATCGTCCAAGAAAATACCTATTTCTAAATCATCTTCAATTCCATAACGAATTGCAGATGATGTTCTTCCTTCATTTAAGTGAAGGGAAGTTAATAGCTGTTTTCTAGGAACTGTACTACCATCAAAAGCACTAAATCCAGCATGCTTGTTTCGGGGTATACCTTGTCTGACACCAAAGCGACTGGGATAGCGACGATTTGCAACTGTAACTCCAGGTATATATGTAAGTCCCAATCCTAATGCGTCAAACTCTCTATCTGTGACAATAGAGAGAGGTCCAGTATTACCCAAGGTATTAGAAATGAATAAATCTGCAGCTAATCTGGGATTGATTATATATTTCAAACCTGCATTGTAGGCAATATCTCGAGTCGGTAATCCCGTATCCCTATTGATAGTGTTATTACCTATAAATGGTATAAATGCATCACCCCATAAAGATAACCTTGGATTTAATTGATAACTAATAGCTCCAGCTAAACCAAAATTTGTACCAAAAGAACCAGAGTTTGGTTGTGGTAATCGGTTGAGATATAGAGCATTATCTTCTGGTAAAAAAGCGACTTTGGGAGATACTGTAAACTGCCAACGCTTATCAGGTTTAATGGTGTAGGGTAGCTCAAGAGAAAAAACTGTTTGTGCATTTAGTCCTGCTGCTACAACACCATTAGCATCTAAAAATTGGTAAGGACGCCTATCATTTCCCCTAGAGACTGCGATCGCACCACTCAAAGCCTGCGTACCATCTTTACTTTGCCAAAGTCTTTGTTTTGCTTGTAGAGTCCATTCTTGAAAAAAGTTTGTACTTCCTTGGTCATTAATTCTTTCGGCACTGTATGCTCCTTGGTATTGTGGTCCGCCATTATCAACTGTCTGTACATCGAAAGTCAATTCTAATTTATCATTTACACCCCAGCTAACCCCGAGGGTTGGTTGATCTGTCAGACCATCGCTTCTAGCAGTCCCCGAACTGAAAAAATGACGATGACGTACAGAAATAGAAATTTCTCCTTTTCGCAAATGCTCTGCTGTTGTTAATATTGGGCGACTATTAGATATGCTCAAGTTATTTCGAGTAACTTCTTCTCTATTATTTTGACTATTTTTAAGAATATCTTTTGCAATGGTGTCAGTCCCAACTGATATGCTCGCATCATCATGAGAATTTCCAACAGTGATTTGCTGTTGGTTATTAGATTGTTTTTTAGCTTCCTTAAGCCTATAAATTAAAGTTTTTTGTCTTATTTCATCTTGATTTAGATTCACATCATCTTGACTACCCAATGCAATCTCTGGTGCAGATAATACTAAAAAAATGCAAGTAGATATCTTTAACAATCTCATAGTATATTTAATATAATTCTGATAATTTATGATGTTTTAAACAAATAAAGTTAATAAAAATAATTAATAATATTAGATATTGAACGATATAAATTTATCGCAATACCTTTAATACCAAAGTTCAAATCTTAAATAAGACGATATAAATATTCTGGAACCAGATAATAAAAATTACCCGTAGATAAGTTATATGGTTACACGTATATTTTGCATAGATTTTGAAAAATTTTAAGTATTATAAATACATTTACAAATAAAAAAATCTATAAATTTTTTACTCGAACATTATTGGGGATAGAATTTAATATCGAAATATCTATATTTGTACAAAACTGAGCAAACATTTTCTTCAGAAAGAACCCATTACTTGAAGTCCAACAATTGGTTGTTCGTCTTCGTTGCTGTGAATAAAAGGAAAAAGAATGAGTCCGCGTTTTTGGCTCAACTCCAATTTTGCTGTCAAATATCCCAACGCAGCACCAGCTAATACCTCCGAAATCCTATGACGGTTAAGATTTAAACGTGAGTAACTAATCAGAGTAGCCCCGGAATACCATAGAAATGCTGAGTCTGGATTATAGTGACTTTGTACAGTCGCTACAGCAAAAGCTGCTGTTGCATGACAACTAGGAAAACTATCATTGCTATCTGAGTCAGGTCTTTGAACTCGCGTTACCTTTTTTAGAGCGATGCATACAATAGTGCTACTACCAAGAGAATCCAATGTTCTTAGAGCGCGTTGTTTTCCTTCTTGAGAATCTATGAGTAGAGGTAAAGTTACACCGCCACCAAGGTAAATTAATGTACCTGCTCCAGAAACAAATTCAGAAATATCACGGTCAAAGGTTTCTGCTTTCACTTTCGGTGCAAGGGTCGTAACAACTAAAGCTATTAAAACCGGATATAATGCTTTAAAAGGTAACATAGTAATCCAAAATACTAATTCTGAAACAGTACAGACATTTGTAGAATATAGTTATAAATTGCCATCTTCATGTAGTAAAGATAAGCACAGTACACTTACTCGTGATTGCTATTTTTTATTTAGTAAATTCTTACTATTTAACTCAAGCCACACCCTTATTGCTATATTTTTCCACCTATGTATAATTCCTTAAAAAAATTTTGTACAAATTGCGGAATCACCGAATATGAATCTGAATCCCTTCATAGCAACCAAATTCAACCAAAATCACAACTAGGATAAATAAAAATGACCTTTTCTACTACCACATCCTCTACAGTTCTCAACAAACCTGTTTTACGTGAAGGTTCCACAGGAGAAGCCGTTAAAGAACTACAAGAATTACTGTTACCTCATGGTGTCTTTGCATACATAAATTACGACCATGCTTGCGTGTATCCTGGAGAAGAAGTAATTGATGGTATATTTGGCTCCCACACAACCAACGCAGTGAAATTATTCCAGTCTAAAGTATTTTTGTCAGAAGACGGAATTGTCGGTGATAAGACTTGGCGCACACTCTATTTAGGTGCACCTGTTGATATGCCTATTCTTCGCAAAGGTAGCAAAGGCATACTGGTTGAAAAAATACAGTACAGACTATCTGATGCTGGATATTATCACTCTATTATTGATGGTGATTTTGGAACTGCAACCGAAGCAGCAGTTAAGGATTTACAAACATATGTAGGTCTACCTATTGATGGTATTGTTGGCGATCGCACATGGTTTGAACTGAGCAAAATATTCATCACCTCATGTTGAATCCCTACTGTCTATTAACTTTTAATTTTTACTAAGTGAAGTGTATTCTGGATATTATTAAAAGTTTGTTTTAAGCTGCTCGGCATTTACTTTTAAACAGGAATTAACGCTGTCAAAGCATTACAGGCACTGAATTATTCAATTTAAATGCGCATCAGCTTAAACAAATTACCTTTACTTTGTAGACTAAAGCAAAGATAGCACGCTTCACAAAACTCAATTAGTTACATATATTACGCTGATTTCCACACTTATAGAGCATACTTTGATTTCTCCAGACTGATTACAAGTAATAATTAAGCTGAAATTATATTTGAACAAAAAGCTTATATCACAAGGAATTACAAAATAATTACTTGTATATTACAAAGTAATTTTACTGAGAATAAAGTTTAGTTTACAAAGCAATAACTATATCTGAAATATTCATTAAAAGTTATCACTATTACATTGCTCCCATAGGAGAATAATCAGTGTATAAATTCATTTATACCAAGCATCCTCAAACACAATTAGCATTGAGACAAAGAAACAAAAATGACTAACACATCATCTTCCACTCTTAACAAACCTGTTCTACGTGAAGGTTCTAAAGGAGAAGCTGTCAAAGAACTACAAGAATTATTATTGCGTAGCAATATAGATGTTGTAGTTGACGGTATATTTGGTCCCCAAACAACAGGTGCAGTTAAATTCTTCCAGTGCAAAATGTTTCTCTTACAAGATGGGATTGTTGGTGATAAGACTTGGCGTACACTTTATCAACGTGCACCAGTCGATATGCCCGTCATCCGTAAAGGCGACACAGGCGAACTAGTTAGAAA
Source organism: Mastigocoleus sp. MO_188.B34 (assembly GCF_030065675.1). Taxonomy (GTDB): domain Bacteria; phylum Cyanobacteriota; class Cyanobacteriia; order Cyanobacteriales; family Nostocaceae; genus Mastigocoleus. The sequence continues at coordinate 36,809 of NZ_JASJDK010000056.1, forward strand.
AATCCAGCAAAGACTATCTGATGGTGGATACTATCGTTCGAATATTGATGGTGATTTTGGTCCTATAACCGAATCTGCAGTGAAGGATTTGCAAATCAAAGCGGGTCTATCTATAGATGGAATAGTTGGAAATCGCACTTGGCATGAACTTAGCAAAATAGATCCCAGTCCTTCTTCATGTTAATTTTTCTCGTTAACAAGAATGAGTTCTAGTTATTATCGAGATTTAAACAGAAATAGCGAAAAAGCCTTTTCAAAACAAATTCAAACTTAGGATAAATATAAATGACTAACATATCATCTGCTCTCAACAAACCAGTTTTAAGTGAAGGTTCTACAGGAGAAGCCGTAAGAGACTTACAAAGATTATTATTACCTCACGATGTCTTTTACTATGTCGATAGTAATCATGCTTGTGTATTTCCTGGAGAAGAAGTAATCGACGGTATATTTGGTCCTGCAACAACAGATGCAGTCAAAATATTCCAGTCCAAAATGTTTCTTCTACAAGACGGAATAGTTGACGATAGAACTTGGCGTGCAGCCTACTTTAGCAGACCAGTTGATATGCCTCTTCTTCGTCGAGGCGATCGAGGTGAACTAGTCGAGCGAATTCAGCAAAGACTATCCAACGGTGGATATTATCGCTCTGCTATTGATGGTGATTTCGGTCCTGCAACTGAGTCTGCAGTTAAAGACTTACAAATCAGTGCAGGTTTAGAAATAGATGGTATCGTTGGTGATGATACTTGGTCTGAACTGAGCAAATTATATGCAGATTTATGCCTTTAAAAATTGACTAAATAGATCAATTCTGTTCTTGAATAAGTAACCTCTACTTTAGATACATGAAGTAGAGGTTTTATTTTTTTAGAAGTTTTTTACCAATTACCAACTACCCATTACCAATTACCAATTAATTGAATAAATTCCAACCCAGTAAGTTTTAATAATGTTAGGGCGTTTACACTTTTAAAATATTTTTGGGGTAATTGAGGTAACTAGTTATGGCTAAACCTAAAGTTTTCATTGATGGTGCAGAAGGAACTACCGGCTTGCAAATTCATTCCAGGTTAAACCAGCGTGATGATATCGAAATTATTAGCATACCCCAAGAAAAACGTAAAGATGCCCAAGCAAGGTCAAATTATATTAATTCAGCAGATGTTGCTATTCTCTGTTTACCCGATGATGCAGCTCGCGAAGCTGTAAGTTTTGTTAGTAATCCAGATGTGAAGATATTGGATGCGAGTACCGCTCATCGAGTCGCAAGTGGTTGGGTATATGGTTTTCCCGAACTTGAGAAAAACCACAGAGAAAAAATTCGTTCTTCCAAAAGAGTTAGTAACCCCGGATGTTATCCAACAGGTTTTTTAGCTTGCGTGCGTCCACTAGTTACATCAGGTATTATCCCCAAAAATTTCCCGGTCACCATCAATGCTGTTAGCGGTTATTCGGGAGGAGGAAGAAAACTGATCGAAGAATATGAAAAATTTCACAATGCTTCCCCCTTATCAGCAACCGGTTATGCTTATGGAATATATGGCGTAAAATTCGGTCACAAACATGTTAAAGAAATGCACGTATATTCCGGTTTAGATATACCTCCCCTGTTTGTACCTGCTGTGGGAGACTTTGAGCAAGGAATGTTAGTACAAGTTCCCTTACCATTACGTGCTTTAGAAAAATCTGTGACTGGTGAAGTAATCCACAACACCCTCAAAGAATATTATCAAGATGAAGAAAATATTGTGGTTGCTCCTTTAAATGATCAAAGTTATTTGCGTAATGGTAAATTTTTGGACGCTCAAGGAGCAGTTAACACTAATTTAGTACAAATTTTTGTCTTTGCGAATGATAATACTCAAGAAGCTTTATTAGTCGCCCGTTTGGATAACTTAGGTAAAGGAGCTTCAGGAGCTGCAGTACAAAATTTGAATATAATGCTTGGTTTTCCAGATAATTTGGGTTGCTAAGGAGTAAGAAGTAAAAAGTAAGGAGTAATGAGTGGGGAGTTATAGCGGTTTTTGGTTGAGTGTAGTACACCTCGTAGAGACGTAAAATTTTACGTCTCTACATTTGGGAATTAGAAAATGTATTTGATTCAAATGAAAACC
>NZ_JASJDK010000188.1 GCF_030065675.1 Mastigocoleus sp. MO_188.B34
TGCAGCAATGCTATTGTGACATTATCATGTCCATTTTCTACATTGGCAATCTCTACTAATTTACTTGTTGCTGTCGCTATATCTTGCTTGCCTGATAATACTGGTAGTATTTCTGTTTCCCAATGCTGTTCTACCCGGTCAAAATCACTCAAACCATCGGAGCACAGCAAAAATATGCCATCTTCATCCAATACAAATCGCTGCACTGTTGGATGCAAAGACAAGCTTGGACTCATGCCCAGTGCTTGAACCAAAGAACCCGAAGCAACTTGTTTTAAGGCATCTCGGTAAACAGCATATCCCAAACGTACTTCCCGCGATGCAACATCATCATCAAGAGTTACTTGATAACATCCATAGCGAGTTATCCAATACGCACGACTATCACCAACATGAGTGACATAAACTTCATGACCTATTGGTAGCGCCATCACAAGGGTGGTACCCATGCGCTTTCGCCCTTGGCGATTTTCGTTATCGTTACGTTCGCTAATTTTATCGTTTGCAACCGCTACTGCTTTTTCCAAGTCGCCGAGTAAAATTCCTGGTTCGATATCTTCATCGGAAAATCTATTTAATTGTTGTAATTCTTCTTCTATGGTATTGATTGCCAAATTAGATGCAACATTTCCCCCTTCATGGCCACCAATTCCATCACAAACTATACCCATAGCTTTAGATTCGGGAGGCTTAGTCAATATTCCCTTACTTAAGGGATAACAAGCATCTTCATTACGCTGGCGACTGGGACCGGTATCTGTTTGAGTTGTAATTCTAATTTGTAGTGATTGTGATGTTCCGATTTTTTTTAATGCACGATCTAGCAGTAAGATTAATTGATCGCCAGATTTTACTTTGCCATCAATCAACAAGTGGCATACTTCACCTAAAAATTCAGCGATCGCGTTTCTGGCAAATGGTAGTAGTCGAGAGCGCCAAAACTCGCCTAGTTGTGCGAGAGTTACAATATCTTCATCTTTACGTAACTCTAACAAACGTAGGATTGGTCCCTCTACTCGCATTAAGTGAGTTTCCATTAGGGTGGAAACGACCCCTTCACTCGCGAGTGGTTGCCAAATATTAGCTATTTGCCACAACCAATTGAGTTGGCGCATTGATGTTGCACCACCCCAGGCTTTAGTTAATTCTTCCCGTAAGGTTACTTCTAAATCAGAATCAATTTTTGGGAAAACTGGAGGATTTTCCAGGAGCAAGACCTCCCGTGTCATACTCCCTCTCCTTATCGGTAATAACCCATAGACTTGAGGAACCTGTAAGCGGAACGGAATTAATTTTAAGTATGGTTTAATAAATTCTAATTTTTCTACTGCTGGCGCTTGGACGGCTAAACTTGGTATTCGATCTAAAAGTACTGATTTAGCAACAACTAAATAGCGATCGGCTATGATATCACCAGGTTTACCCAGATTGACCTCATTTCCCACAACCCACAGATAGCGTTTGCAAAGCGGTGTAGAGCATCGTTGGCAAAACTTGTGGCTTAGCGGGTTAGGTGCCTGACAAAGTTCATTGGGGCAATAAAGCGTTGCCGCGTCATTTTCCATAGTTTTCCCACCGATCGGCAATTAGCAATTCCTTCAAAAATATCATCTGTGGCTTTGTCTACAGCCAAATGTTCCGTGTTTCGACCTGCTATGAGCAAAATATTGAATGAGGCTCATCTAACAATCCCGATTTCGAGTGACAAACAGTAATGAGCAAAATCAACCACCGTATCTACCAACTCAAGACCTCCACTATTCATTTGAAATCTATTTACGTGCTTACTTAGCTAGCACCAGAGTTTGAACAAAGCTTATCACCGAATCTTTAATTTAATATAAAGCGTATATGACTTCGGAATAAGCCCACCCTAGCACAAAAATGCATATTGCCAGCTTCCATACTTATTTTATAAGTATCCGAGCAACAATAAGCTTAAATGAAAACAAAATCAAACTTATAATAAGATTTTAATTATATGAAACAGATATCATTTGTTTTCAGCCATAGCTACGGAGATGGTACATAAATACACCCTCAAGTATTAACAGCCAATCTAACATAGATAATTACTGGTATTTGCAGGCAAGATAACAAAGAAAAAACAATTAATATTAACCTTATATATACAATCTGCTTTTATCTTCATAAATCTATTTGACCTCTATTTTTTCAATTAAAACTATTTAGCCGTTGCTCTGAGGGAACGCTTCTAAAGTTGTAGAATCACATATTTTGACTCTTCTTGAAACATAATATGATTAAATCTATTTTTTTTGACAGAAATGGCTAATTGTTTACTTCAACCGACTATTCACGGGAAAAATCAGTATTTCTGGATAAAGGACTAAGCGGCATAATACTACTGCCAGAGGAAAGTGTGCAACTATCAATCGTGAATGACAACAAAATTTCCGATTAAATATTTTGTTACTTGCTATAAATATGACGAACTATCTCTGAATAATTGTGTTTTATCCATTCTTATAATGAATCACAATTAGAACGATAATTAATGTTATTCGAGATATCAATTAAATCAAATCATGCTATTTACTTTTTCTTATATCTCACCATAAATATAAAATTTTCCTATATCAAAAAATGGTAATAACTAATCAATAAATTACTAAATGTAAAGATAGTTTTATCGACAACCAGAGAAATTATTTAGTTAAAATATAACTTAAATTTTCTACAATCTGAAGATTTATAGTTTGATAAATAGTATAAGTTTGTTTAGATTATTTACCATAAATTCATCAGCAATTGCAGAAAAATTATTCCTATATTAATTGTGCTTTACAAATAGTATATTCACTGAATTAAATAGAAAATTAATTACCATTTCTATGCCATTTACTATATTTTTTTTGATGCGGTATAGAATTAATATTAATTTTGACCTTCTTGAACAGCATAAATACAAGTATTAATTGTTATTCTGCGTACCAATTAGCAAACTTCTGTATTATCGTTCCATAAATGATATTTACATGCTGCATATCCACTGAAAAGTAGCTTTTGCCTAAGTTAAAATAAGATTTAAATAAAGTTAATAGTATTATTTACAACAATAAACTCTGACAAACAAGATTAATGCTTAGTATCAAGTAGTGCAGAACAAAGCAGTATCCCAGTGACTACAAAATTTATCAACAAAAAGAAGGAAATATAGCAATAATTTTTGATTTGTAAGCACATAAATCTTCTAGAGAAAGGCGACAGATGTTTAGTCGCACCTGCGTCTAAAGGTGACGCTGCAGGCTCTGGCGCATCTCTAAAATATTGGTTTTAATAAATGATTTAGTATCGTTATATCAAGTTATATAAAAAGTAATTAATAAGTTTATAACTTATATTTTTCAATTAGTATTATTAAACAGAATTCTTTATCCTACTTTGTGGGGAAAATTAAATCGACCTCGGGTTAGTTTTAGTTTCCTGAGATGAACAAGTAAAGTTTAGCAATACTCTTTGATAAACTGCACAATACAATATAGATAAATTTATCGCTATATGGTTAGTGGACGCTAAGGTTAACTATGAACATCTAAAAACTCAGATCTTAGTAGCTTGAGTAAAATACTGAGTACATAAAACGTATATCAATAAGAATACATTACAATTTACCATCAAATATTAACCGATGATTCATTGATATTTGTTATTTACAATCACTACTTGCAGCTTCTTAATATAGAGGTTTATCTAATCTAATTAAAATAAATTCTGTATTATCTACCTGGTTTGGTATGCGACCTATACTATCAGCGTAGTTATTATCGTTAACAATTAGTAAATCTGTTTTATTTACTGGTAATACACTTTCAATTGTCACAAAAGGAAAGGCAAAAATATTATTGCGGGTAGCTTGACCACCAACACCTTGAGTGTCTTTGATGCTTAATAAATCTACTAATAACTCTTTTTTGACAAATCCTTGTGAATCTTTATTCTTTATATTTATTTTATAAACTCGTTTAAATTTAGCTGGCTCTTTAAATTTCCCATTATTAGGGTCGCCCTGTTTATGGTCTCGTTCAATAACAATAAATTCTTGATCGTTGATAGCTGTTAGTTCCCCGATCGCATGGCTGCTACTCTCTAATTTATAGGAAAAAAATTCACCTGTATATTTTTTACTCGCCAAGTCAAATTCGTAAATTAGTAGACGTTGCGAGTTTTTATCTCCCTTGAGAATACCTTCCAACATTGCATATAGCTTGTCTCCACTGCGATTAAGGGCTAAACCTTCAAATCCACGAGAACCACCAAGGTTGGCTAAATTTTCTGCTTCCTTTCGTGGTAAGTCAACAAATCTTGGATGGTCGGGAGATTTAACAAAATTTAATTTACTAACCCCCAATAAATCTGGTAGGGGAATGGGGACATCCAAGAGTTCGCCATTTGGATTTGCGTGGAGTAGGAACGGACCGAACTCATCTCCCAACCAATAAGTTCCATCACCTGCTCTTCGAAACGATTCAATATCAAAGTCCCCTCCTGTAAGTAAACGATTTTTACGGATTGCTGGACTAACGGGAATAGATTTATCCCCGGGGTAAGTGTTGCGATCAGCGACAATGGGAAATGAAAGCAAATTTTGCTTATCTTTAAGTTCTAAAAAACTTTCACGATTAAAAGATTTTAGTCGCGCTCCCGTTCGTAAATTAATGGGAAAAACTTTACCGGTGAGAAAATCAGGTTCCATTGCATAAATTCGCAAAACATAGTCAGGAGAATTACTTTTTCCTCCAAAACCATTATCTGAAACCAGCAAATAAGTATTTTTCTTGGGACCTGGAATTACAGCAGAAAAACCCTGCACTGGCTGAGCGTGGAGAAAAGGAACTGTGCGCCTTGTTTCCTTAAACTGACCTGAGGTCGGTCCTGGAGCAAAAGTATCGGCTGCTAAAATTGCTCGACCAATTAATTCAGCGCCCCAAACGCTATTAGTTGGCTGCAAGCAAAAAAAGATTATCGAATACTGTACGAATCGTTTCCATGCCCAGAACCGAGAATTTTTTTTCCTAAGGAGTTTACAGTCGAAACAGATGAGAGCAAAGTTCAGGACGTTACAAAATTTAAATTGCAAAATTTAAACCCCAAAATTTAAATTACGAAGCCTGTAACTCTGAACTTTCATAGAAAAATTTTACATTCAAGACCCTTATACCTGAGATCCATAGACTTAAGCAAACTGAGGATTTCTATGTCTAATCTCTCCAACCTTAAAACTTAAGAAGTTTAAGCTTTTGAGCTTTAACTCCACAAGTTTTGATTTACTAAGACTCAAGATTCTCAAGAATAAGATTCTTGAATTCCCAATTGTTACTTATCTTCATCAACTGCTACCTGTGGTAGCCCCATACTGTAATTGGTAACGCGGGCAGTTAGATTATAACTAATTTCTCCTAATTGCAGAAGATTTCGGACGTAATGCTCTAAATCGGAGCCAATGCGACGTAAATTGTAATCTGTAAGGTCTGCACCACTGTTAGCTTCTACTAACTCATCAAACTTATGATGAACCTTTTGCAGAGCATCCTCGTTCCAATTGAATTCATTATCCGGATCTATATCCAAAGTTAAAACTTGATTACTGGGTACGAGTTCTCCGTCTCGATCTATTTCCGCAGCGAATATCCTGATATGTCTGGTCGTAGACTTGAGCAGGGTTGTGTTTTCCATCTTTGAGAACTGGGGTTTAGATTAATTAAACTGAAATTATTGTAGACGCTATCTTTAAGCTTGCCGACGTCTGATTCTTGGTAAATATAAATATTATCTATGGTTATTGCGACCAAAAGATGAAAAAACTTTTTGATTGACGTTGAAGCAAAATTTAGATGATTTACCTGGTGAAATTTTACTTTGAATCTGGTTTTTTGGGAAAATAACTCTCGAACTGGAAAATTATTTGTTGAGTTGTGAGCCAAATCAATTACCTTTCCCTCAATTTATTTTTTAATGATCCTGAGATTGTTCAATTAACTTCCGAAAACGCAAATAATTAATCGGTATCAATTAGTGGGACGAAGACTCAAGATAGACTGTCATGCTGCTGTCCAGTTTTTATTGAAGACGATCGCAACTAATATTTTTCCTGCGATAATTATTGTCGTAAACAGTTTTGATTTTAAAAACAGGGCAATAGACCTATACAATTTATCTGAGGAACTAGTTTCGTTGATTAATTACCTTTTCTAGTTTTTGGCAAAAATTTTATCAAGAAGTGACTCAGCTCACATACATAAGGAGAGTTATTTGTTCAGTGTATATATTGTCATTTCAAATAAAAATAGTAACCAGATTAATTTATTTGTAAGTTGAATCTAGGTTATTAATAAATGCAAAAAATAACATGGAGTAATTTTACGCAATTCTCTAAGTACTAAGTTATAACTGAGTTTGATGAAGATTACCATAGTTTTCACTTACGTGCATCACCTAGTTTTTTAGTAAAAACTAAAACTGTTATTGACGTTAAGAAAAACTTGATGTAAAAACCTTTAAAAAGCTCAAACAAGTTCACACAGAAACTGAACCAGTATAGAATCTTAAAAATTGAATAATAGTTATGCTTTACTTAAGCAGTAGATTCCATTTGTGTAACATGATCGGAATGCTGAAATTTTACTCAGGAGACACTGGATAAAAAATGGGATACAAATATTCTTAAAGACAAGCGATCTTAAAATTGCACCTCTCTAAGATTGCAAGCAACATCAAAAAAATTTTGCTTTAACAAAGCTCCTTGCCTAAGTCACAACTTTTTACAGGAATCCTCAAAACTATGAACTCGAAAGCATTACCCCGTCAGATAAATAATATTGAGGTAGGTGTTTACGAATGTGAATTACATCTCAAATTTAGGTTAATTGAGGAAAAAAGTCTGTTAAGCGATCGCGAGCAGCTATTACAGGTATTACTTGATGCCTTAACCGAGGGTTCTGATGAATTTCTGGAAACATTACAAACTTATGTTAAAACTCGCGAAATATCTGAATTAAAAGCATCTCCACAAATGCGACGTCAGTTAATGCGCCTACGTAATTCCACTGATAGCTGCCAATAGTTTTATATTCGAAATCACTCATACTAGCAAATCCCTTGCTTGAGAATTGTGAATTTTTTTAAGCTTGCTTTTTGCCTATTGATTCTCAAATAATTGACTATTTTTAAATCTGAGTTAGCTTATTTCACCATTTCTCCTTAACCTGGTAAGGAATTGCGATGATTGTCACCCTTAGCACTACGGATATATTTGGGTGTGCCTACTAACTAAGCGTTTTTCAGTTTCGTTTGCTATAGCGTTATCTTTTGTCTTGGAAAAAGATAGTGAATAAACAAAGGAGGAAAAGCTAATTAGTCCATTTATTTGAGGAAGAGTTAGCGACCTAAAAATACAAGATAGACATTTTGACTGACGAAAATCTTGAATGAAGCCTTCAATGGATGCTGGAGTTTAATTAACTCTAGTTTTACATGGGAATTCTTTATTTAAGTTTTTTGCTTAAGCAATGCTGGGGGTAATTTGACACTCAGAGAGTAAAATTCTCTGAATATGTCTGTTGCTCCCAACTTTCTTAAATACCAGAAATCCTTTCAATTGGTCTTTTTCTAGGAAGAGTTACGAGGACATGAAACAAAAAAAGTTGATTAAGTAATCATACGGACAAAGATTAGGAAAAATGTGGAATTCTTTATTTAGATTTCCGTCTTTTTACTTGGGTATTAGATTATATCATTTCTTATTAATTAATCTGAAGCAAAATTTTCTGTTCGCTATAATCTTTTCTTATTGGTTTTCTCTATGGCAGTGGGAAACTATGGATAGAATACTGATGAAACCTTTTGTTCGCAAGCGAGGTGTGCTGCGGTTGGGTCGAACTCATTTATTTCTTGCCTTTAAATTTAATATTTATTAAGTGCAGACAGTCTTATCCTTACAATTCGATATTGCAATTGTCATAAAATTTTAAAAGTAAAATTTCAACTATCAAATTTCAAAGTTAAGACCTTAAACTGGAAGTATCTCGGTTTTTATTCTACTTCAAGAGAATTAAAGTTTAAGTACTGCAGAATAGACTATTTGACAGCTAGTACTTTTACCCGATGATAAAAAGTGAGATGCTCCCCTTCAAAATTAAGCTTGTTTGAGTTTACCTATGAATTAGAGCTTCCTGAATTTTTCTCAAAGCTTTATAGTCGAAAACTTGATAGATTAATTCTGAAAGTCATGACATGAACTTGATCAAGTGCGAAAAATAAGTTTTTTAGCTTCAAAATCCGTGGATAAAATCAGTTGTTTAGAGTATTCTGACTTCTTTTACTAACTCCTAACTTTCTCGAAATTTTTTAAGCATTCCTTAATTCGCTAAACCATGTTCCAAAGCAAAGCGGACTAATTCTGTACGACTATTAGTTCCAGTTTTACTAAATAAACGGCTGACATATTTTTCTACGTTGCGCACACTGGTATCGAGACGACGTGCAATTTCCTTATTCATCAATCCCTCTGCCACCAAGTTTAAGACACTTTGTTCTCTGGGGGTCAGGTCTATATTAAATGGGGGAGTTGTTTGGGGAATGGCGTTTCTTTGGGTGAGTAAAGCCTTAATTTGGGCAATTTGATTTGCTAATTCAGCAATATCTGGTGTTTCACTATCTTCTTTTTTAGTCTGACTGGAACTTATACGTCGCGTGAGTAAATTTTCAATAATTGCAACCAGTTCATCTGGATCGAAAGGTTTGGGTAAATATCCATCAACACCTGCTTGATAACCTTGGATGCGATCGGAGGTCATCCCTTTTGCAGTTAAGAATATTACAGGTAATGAAGCAAAACGGGGGTCTTCTCTTAATTGTTTGAGAAATTGATAACCATCGACTTGTGGCATCATAATGTCGGAAATTACCAACTCCGGTGTATTTTGTTGCATCAACTCCCATCCTTCACGGGCGTTACTGGCTACTTGAACTTTGAAACCGCTTTCTTCTAAGTAATCTTTTACGGCTTCGCGCAATCCCGGTTCATCATCTACCAGTAAAAGTTGTGCTGACATCTAGATTTTCCTTCACAGTATTTTCTCTAATTTAGCGAAATTCGATCGCCATTTGAATAATATATGCCTGGGATAGATATTATTTCCCAGATTTAATTATCTTGATATTTGCGTTTACCTTTGGCGTAGTTTTTGCATGAGTAGTTAATAATTCTTAATTCTAAATTTCTTATATATTAAATAATTTTCTGGGTTAATAAATTTTTTTGGGTTAATATTTTTTTGGGTTTTTTTGGATTAATAATTTTTTGAAAAAAATTCCTAAAAGTACTTGCCATTTAAGGAATATCATGATTTTAGCCACTGTACTATTTTGGCGTTTTCAGGAAGTTTAGCTTCTTTTTGACCGGAATAGCGAACTCTAGCAGTAAATAAACCAATGGGAGTATTTAGTAAGTCTACAGCCGGGCTTTTGGTTGTAAGTATTTTAATGCTTTGTTGGGGTATTTCCTTTAATAACCAGCGTGCTAAGCGATAGTAGTATTCTTTATTTGGGATTTCTCGCATTAAATCTACACCGTGTAATTCGTGTAAATAGCGATTGGAACGCCCATATCTTCGCCATTGACTGGCTAATTCTTTCATTGAGGTGCGGTGACGATGTCGAACAATTGCATCAGGGACAAATTCCAAAGTACCTAAATTTTGTTTGATAATCCGCCAGCAAATATCAGCATCACCTCCGGTGGTTAAGTAAGGACGAAATAAACCACTTTTTTCTAAAATTGTGCGTCTAATGGCTAAATTAGCAGTTTGACCATATGTACAAAAAGGATGTGCAAGGGTATGTTTTTGAGATAATGTTTCTTGGCGATCGGCAAATTTTGCCAGTAAGTTTTTTTCTGGGAATGCGGTAATTTCTCCGGCGACGATCGCAACCTCCGATCGAATAAAAGGTTGGATCAATAATTCTAGCCACCGAGATTGGGGACGACAGTCCGCATCGGTAAATACAATAAATTCTCCTCCTGCGGCTTGAATCCCTGTGTTACGAGCAGCATAGGAACTTTGGATTTGATTTTCGCTTAATGGATGAATCTCTATCGGACAGTGTTCGGCTGCTGTTTCTAAAAAACTAAATGTGCGATCGCTACTATTGTTATCTACTAGCAGGTATTCTACTAATTTTTTTGGGTAAGTTTGGGCTAACAAACAACTAATTAATTCTGATAAGTCGCTTTCTCCGTTATAAATGGGAATCACAACAGATATACGTGGCAAAAATTTAGTGCTTGTATTTGTCTGAGCAGGGTCAATAGCATTCATAAATATAGGGATTGACATATGGATACTAATTTAGTATTCCCTCCAGAAAATTTAAAATCAGTAACACCCTCAGATATTCAGTTATCAGTTATCAGTTAGCAGTTAACAGTTAGCAGTTAACAGTTAGGAATATGGATTAAATAAAGTACAAAAGTAGGGTGCTGTTAGCATCGCGTAACGCACCATTCCAAATTTCAGAATTACAGTTTATTAAATTCTCATTCCTTAATGCGCAATACTTACAGTATGCTTACGCTAGGTCGCTCACGCTTTGCTAATAGTTGAAAGTTATTAGCGATGGCCGACTTCATAGCATCTTGTTTGCGCATAGCGATATAACTGTTCTGTGTTCTCTGTACCTAAAAAATATCGCTACCGAGCATGTAGGAGAAATAACTTAAATCATCTCCTTTGCTGGTAACGTTGCTTTCTCGATGCTGTCAACAACCCAGGTCTAAAGACACTGGGCTTCTAGCCTAAGGATTTAGATTATAGTTGACCAGACTTTTGTTAAAGGCAAGCGTTAAAGAACCTACCAAGGGATGCGTAGGTGCGCTGCGATGCGCATAGTGGTATTGCTTAACTAGGAGGTGATTTATTAAACCTTAAAACAAGCTGGTTGCTCACCCCAGAGCGCCAAGGCTGAGTCGGCAGGCGGGGGACAATGAGT
>NZ_JASJDK010000189.1 GCF_030065675.1 Mastigocoleus sp. MO_188.B34
GACGCTATAAGTCTGATTCTTACGTTCAGATATTTTCACAGCGTCACACACCCTACAGGAAAAATATGCCAGTTGCGTAAGTCCTATTTCAATTTCTTCGACTTTCTCAGGTATAACGATAAATAAGCAACTGCTATCGAGTTTCTTCAAGTCTGAAATAGGAATAATACGATATTTCCCAATGGAATGATCAGTTTGGTACTACGTTAAGGAAAGTTAATCTTAGTAAAGCAGCGACTAAAATTATTACTAATATCTTTATGTTTAGAGATTTCATATTTATTATACTTGTCTCAACATTTCACGCACTTTATAAATAAATTGATATCGAGAATATTTGACTTTTTATCCAGTACAAAACTAGTATGGCAATACTTAAAATACTTAGTACTATACCTACAATAAAAGCTTGCTCCCACTGATAACGCAGTTCCACTACATAGGAGCCTATATCTAATTTCAATTCAATCGTTCCATCATCAGATACATCGATTGGATGAGATTTTTTATTTACGTATAAACGCCAAGCTGGATAGTAATATGTTCGTACTTTGATTGTTGATATTTTGTCCGCTGTAACGTCGAAAATTCTGTTGTAGCTACCCCATTGATTAATCTTAATTGAGGCTTTACCACTCTTCACAGAAACTGAGGCCTGATCAATTGTAGGAGCAGAAGCTGGATTTCCATTATTTAGTAAAGGTAGATATTCTTTAGTATCTTTTAATTTATTTGTATAAGGATCGTGTAGTGCTGTTTGAACGCGATCAAAAACAGTAGCTTTCCAATGTTCTTCAGCCCTAGCAGCAGTAATATTACCTGGTTCACGAAGACCTGGTAAAGATAAAGACAATTGATAAGAATACTTCGCGTTCCAAAACCAAATACTAAAAATTATTAATAACATAAACATTCTTTGGCACAAACTTTTTCTCATCACTCCACTTACTGCTAGGGCAAACATCGCAGCCATCCCAAATGAGAAAAGACCCATTATTCTCCAAGGAAACTGAACCATTTGTAGTGTTTTACTGACTCGCCAAACAGGTTCAGAAAGGTAACTCATAAAGAATGATAAACCGATCAGAAAAAATAGCCAATAGCAAATTTTTTTCTGATAACTAATATTTTTACTGTGAGAATAAAATGCTATTGCAGATAAAGGAATGATGGTTAAAATTCCATATTTAAAAAAAGATTGTATATGTCCAGTAGTATTATTCGTTCCTTGCCATATAATAAGATTTTCTTTGAATCCACCCATAACATCTCTCATGAAATTAAGGTTGACCAAGGGTTTATCTATAATTACTGGTAGTAAATAAAAGGATACTATGCCAAAACCAACGAATGCAGAACCTACTGTGAAAATTACATTTTTCCAGGGTTGTTTTGGTAAATAAAATAACATGTATACTCCCCAACAAATAGTACACAGTAATAAATTAGGTAAATGGGTTACAGCTAAAAAAGCAAAACAAATTGCAAGTCCTACTCTCCATTTTGCTTTATAAATAGCTTTATCAGTCAATAATAATATTAGAGGAATCCATACTAAAGACCATGTTTCTGATAAAGCGCCTCTAATATATATATTAAATGACACATAAGGAGCAGTCATGTAAGCTAAAGCTCCGATGTAAGAAGCAACTATTCCCCATCGATTTCTACCATAAATATAGAAATTTAAACCCGAGCAAAAAACTGCTAATGCAAAGAGAGTAGTAATTGTTTGCTCAGTATTTAAACCAATTGTTTTAAGGGCTGAACCAATGTAATAAACCAGAGGAGGATAGAAAACAAAAGTGGGGCTACCATACCCATAATTAGTCCCAGCTAACCATCGAGGATACCAAATACCTTCAGACAGTTGCTTCGAAAAATGCTGTAACCAAGTTATGTGAATCAGAATGTCATGTGATTCAAAAATCACTCCATCACTAATCATTTTTCCGGTAATAGCTACAGCTACTAAACCTAAAAGGATAATAAACCCAGCTTCAATTACAAAATTATGTAAGGGGAAAGAAGGATTTGAATGTGCATGGTACAGTTCAGATGAATTATAAGACATGGTCTAAATTTTGATTAAGAGACTGTGTGAAATATTTTCTATTATGGAAAATTTGATATTAATTATTCTTCCATCTCCGTTCTCTCATCAAAACCATAGGATTCTCGTACAAAATATAGTGGACGTCCCTTGACTTCTTCGTAGACACGCCCAAGATATTCCCCAATAATACCCAGCGTTAGCAGCTGAACACCCCCCAAAAATAGTACGGTCACCATTAAGGATGCATAACCAGGTACATCTATACCAAATATCAGAGTCCGAATGATTAAAAAGCTGGCATAAAACAATGAAATTAGGGATATAGTCAGACCAATATAACTCCAAATTTTTAAGGGAAGAAAACTAAATGAAATAATCCCATCAAGGGCAAAGTTCCAGAGTTTCCAGTAGTTAAAAGTCGTTTGACCTTTAAAACGGGGTTCGCGATCAAAGAGTATGGATGTTTGTTTAAAACCAACCCAGGTAAATAACCCTTTCATAAAGCGCGTCCGCTCTGGCATTTGCTTGAGAGCTTCTACTGCACGCCTGTCTAGTAAACGAAAGTCTCCAGTGTTTCTGGGGATGGGTACGCGACTCATCTTACCAATCGTTCGGTAGAAAACATCAGCTGTCAAGCGTTTGAACCAACTTTCTCCCTGACGCGATCGCCGAGTTGCATAGACAATATCATAACCTTCACGCCATTTCACAAGTAGCTGCTCAATTAATTCTGGAGGATCTTGCAGGTCGGCATCAATAGGAACGACAGCAGCACCAGTAGCATAGTCAATAGCAGCTGTAAGAGCAATTTCTTTACCAAAATTACGGGATAAATTGATTGGTTTAATTGCTGAATTACGATTATGATGCCTAACTAAAGCTTTGAAAGTATTGTCTTTAGAGCCATCATTGACACAAACGATCTCATAAGTAGTGTTTAGAAGTTCTAATACTGATTCGAGTCGCTCAAATAGATAGTCGATATTCGGCTCTTCATTATAAAGAGGAACTACTACAGAAACTTCTACGGAGTCTACTGCATTATATTTTTTTTTTAAGTATTCTTACTGATGAAGATTTGACTTTTTTTTCTGCTGCTTCCATATATATTTCTCTCTTATTTTATAAAAATATTAAGCTCTACTTATAAAGCAATAAATAACTTTAGTTGTAAAAGTTCTTTTAAACTAGTTGTAACTACTGCAAAACACGGAAGCAATAGTATTTACACGTAATCAAGTTGTCATCAAAGCCGTAACTTTGTAGATTGTTAGTGCTATAGGTTTTGTTACAGAAATTAGAGACGGTGATTTAACCTTAAACAAGTATTATTTCTTGTTTTATAGCAATTCCCAATCTAGTTAGGTACATTTTAAAGCCCTTTACTTTGACATGAAAGATTTAGGTGTACCTCAGTTGCCTAGGAAACGCTATAGCTACATCGAGCTTAAGACTTGTTTATCTGCTTGATAATGGATAAAGGGTGTTTTATATCGTGGATGGAGTTTATTTTCCATTTTGCAGCTTATTAGCTCAGGGACAAGCACCGATTTCCATGAATATCGAACAGAAACATGATGCTCTCAAAATTTATTGTGATGAGGGAGGTCATGCTTTATTTGTAGAACTATTCTCAAAACAAGTACAAGAATCTTTTGAACTTAATCGTTCTGTAGTTGGTCGTCCCCAATTTGACCGAACTTTAGAAAGAATTATTCTAGAAAATCAAACTCGCTTGTCTCCAAATTTGATGAGATTATTTTTTGTCACTATTTCCGAGACTTTAGTCACTAAGATTCTTAATAACGTACCAAATGACCCTGCCGTTGCAGATGTCGTTCGAGATGTAATTGGCGACCATCCTGCTGATGAAGCTTTACACAGTGCTTATTTCCGTAAATTATTCCCATTATTGTGGAACAATCTCACAGCCTATGAGCAAGAGGAAATGGGTCAAATATTGCCACAATTTGTTTGGGCTTTTCTAGGTCCCGATCGTCAATTTGAATACAGCGTACTCAGATCGATGGGCTTCAATGCTAAAGATGCAGAAGGAATTTTGGAAGAAGTTTATGTACCTGCAAAAATAGCACAAGAGGTCAAACAAGCTGCAAAACCCACTTTGAAAATGTTTGAGTCTGCTGGTGTCTTTTCCCTACCAATCATCGAGCAATTCTTTGCAGATAGGGAATTAATTTAGTCAAACTAAATATTAGAATATTCCATCGGGATTATTGATAGCTAATATCCTCAAATAACCTCAATCTTAGATTAATTAGCATGTATTACGATTTATACGAATCTTCCAACTTCCCCGAGAGTTTGAGAGAAGCAAAACCAAGAAGCTTCTATTGTTTTATTCGAGTTGTTTAAACCTTATTTATAGCCTGTTATCTTTAATCCCACATTTTTCCTAGTAGTACTTTGTAATAAAAATCATGAAAAACGCCACTATCATCAGACATATTGCTTTTGAAGACCTCGGTAGCTTAGGAGATGTTCTCGAAGAGCACAACTATGCAATTAAATATGTAGAAGCTGGTTCCGATAATATCGTTGACATTGATGTCCTGAAAACAGATCTACTGGTAATTCTTGGAGGTCCAATTGGTGCTTATGATGAGCAAGATTATTCTTTTATTACAGATGAACTCCGTCTATTAAAACTTCGTTTAGATGCAGATTTACCCACCATAGGTATTTGTTTGGGCGCTCAACTTATGGCTCGTGCTCTTGGTGCTAAGGTCTATCCCAGTCATACCAAGGAAATTGGTTGGTCTCCGATTGAATTGAGTCAAGCAGGTAAAGATTCACCATTAGTTCATCTTGCTACTGATTATGCTGCTGTACTACACTGGCATGGTGATACTTTTGACTTACCTGTTGGAGCGACCCACTTAGCTTCTAGCTCCCAATATCAAAATCAAGCATTTTCTTTCGGAAAAGCTGCTTTAGCTCTACAGTTTCACCCAGAAGTTACAACCCGTGGTTTAGAGCGTTGGTGGATTGGTCATGCTTGCGAAATTGGTTCTACTGCTGACGTTACTATTTCAAATTTACGTAGAGATACTGCTACTTATGGCTGCATCTTAGAAAATAAAGCACGTAAATTGTGGCACGAATGGTTACTAAAGGTGGAAAGTAAACAGGGTATGCTTAATTCTGTAGCGTAATCACAAGTTCGGGTTAATCTGCATCAACTGACACAAAAATTTAATATTTAACGGCATGAATAATAACAATCTGGCTTTGGATTTTATTTCCAAGGTCAGTTTGTGTTGGTACTTCTGACGATATAGCGCTGTGGGTAAGTCATTAATATATTTACACTTTATTAAATTACCTTAAGGGTTAATTAACGGTAAATAAATATCAGCGATCGCTTCATGTTCGGGAACGTCGGGGAAAAAACTCACACGTTCAAAGGAAATCAATTGCTAGATTTAGCGGCTGAAATGTTTACTGTATCTGAGTTTGAGCGATTTTTAACTTCAAACAGGTTGGCGCAACTTTTGAAAGTATTGTTGTATAAGGATTTTAGCAATTTTGTTGACTTCTACTCTTGGCATCTCTTCGCCTAAAACAGTATTTTGGATGAGGTTTGCGCAAATGTACCTTGAAAATCAAATCAAATATATCAAGGGTTCCACAGCGAGCAGTTGAAACTTACTAAAATCCCTATTAGGTATTGAAACATTTTGTAAAAATTAAACCTTATTGGCAGAGAGCGTTGAAACTTACTAAAATCCCTATTAGGGATTGAAACTAGGATACTGGACTGACTAATGTCGCGATCAAGTTGAAACTTACTAAGGAATGAGAATTTAATTAACCTATAATTCTGAAATTTGGAATGGTGCGTTACGCGATGCTAACAGCACCCTACTGGACTGACACGCCTAAAATGATGCAATAGATTTGTCCTAAAATTTATTTCAATTAATGATTTTTGGATTTTGCTAATGCACTATTTTAGCTGTGTCAGTCCACTACTTTTCTACTTTATTTAATCCACATTCCTAAAATCCCTATCAGGGATTGAAAATACAAATCGCGATCAAAAACAAAATAGCCGATCGCTAACTCAAAAATTAGCAATCGGCTATTGAAAAAGTAACATTAAAATTTTTCAATTCTAATTCAATGCTTCCGCACCACCAACAACCTCAAGAATCTCTTGGGTAATTGCAGCTTGTCGCGCTTTGTTATACGACAATGTTAAAGTACCAATTAATTCACTGGCGTTATCACTCGCATTACTCATTGCTGTCATCCGCGCTGCTAATTCACTAGCTGCAGATTCTTGCAATGCTCGTAATAATTGGTTACTTAAATATAGTGGTAGTAAAGAATCCAAAATCTGCACTGGATTTTGTTCAAAAATCATATCCCGAGGTAAAGCACGAATTTGAGTGGTAACTTTTTCCCTTTCCACTTCAAATTGTCCACCCCGAGTAGTGAGACGGAAAATTTCGTCATCTGATGTTTCTAAACCTTGAACGTCTAGGGGTAACAAGGTTTGTACCACAGGACGAGAGCTAACTAATGAGACGAACCTGGTGTAAATTAACTCTATGCGATCTACACTTTCTGACAAAAATAAAGATAATAGTTCGTCAGCAATCTGAGAAGCTTCCTTTGCTGTGGGAATTTGCTCTAAACCAGTGTAGTTCGCATCAATTGGTTGTTCGCGACGTTGAAAATATTGGGTAGCTTTACGTCCAACAAGCACATATTTGTAACTTATACCAGCGGCTTGCAATTCTTTGGCACGATTTTCAGCGCGTTTGATGACGTTGGTATTATAACCACCACATAAACCCCTGTCACCAGTAATTACCAATAGACCAACAGATTTAATTTCCCTTTGTTTTAATAGCGGTAAGTTTACATCCTCAAATGCTAAACGTGTTTGTAAACCGTAAAGCACCTGTGCTAAACGATCTGCAAAAGGACGGGTTGAAGTTACTTGCTCTTGGGCGCGACGTACCCTAGCAGCAGCTACCAATCGCATCGCTTCTGTAATTTTTCTGGTGTTTTTGACCGACTTAATGCGATCGCGTATTGCTTTTAGATTTGCCATAATTTTTTAAGAATACAGAATACGGAATACAAAGTTTAAGATCTATAGCAGAAGACAGGAGCCAGAATACAGAAGTCAGGAGAATTTATGGTGTAACCTTCTTGTTTATACAGAGGAACAACTCAGATGCATGAAATGCGCTAACAGAATTCAGAAATCAAGAGAAAAGAAATTTTTATTCCTGACTCCTGACTACTGACTTTTGTACAGAAGACGTAGCATGCTACGTCTCTACGACTCCTGAATTCTTTCCTAAACTGTTGCTAAGAAGGTTTTCTTGTATTCAGTAATTGCTTCTTTCAAAACTTTTTCTTCGTTTTCACCCAAGACTTTGGTACTTTGAATACCTTGCTTGTACTCAGTCTTGTTAGTGTTCAAGTAATCCCGCAATCCTTGAGCAAAGTCAACGATTTTTTCTACTGGAATTTCATCTAAATAACCATTAAGTCCAGCGTAGAGAACAGCAACTTGCTCGTACACAGATAGAGGAGAGTTTTGGGGTTGCTTCAATAATTCCCGCAAACGGCTACCGCGTGCGAGTTGGTTTTGAGTTGCTTGATCCAAATCAGAAGCAAATTGCGCGAATGCTTGCAAGTCGTCAAACTGTGCTAGTTCTAGCTTTAGTTTACCAGCAACTTTTTTCATTGCTTTGGTTTGAGCCGCTGAACCCACACGGGATACAGAAATACCAGGGTTAACCGCAGGACGAACACCACCGTTAAATAAGTCCGCAGATAGGAATATTTGACCGTCGGTAATAGAAATTACATTGGTAGGAATGTAAGCAGATACGTCACCGGCTTGGGTTTCAATGATTGGTAGAGCAGTCATGCTACCTTTACCCAACTCATCACTGAGTTTAGCCGCACGTTCTAGTAAGCGAGAGTGAATGTAGAAAACGTCTCCAGGATAAGCTTCACGACCGGGTGGACGACGCAATAGCAAGGACATTTGACGATATGCCTGAGCTTGCTTGGTAAGATCGTCATAAATAATTAAGGTTGCTTTACCGTTGTACATGAAGTACTCAGCAATTGAAGCTCCGGTGTAAGGTGCTAACCATTGGAGAGGAGCGGGGTCACTCGCATTAGCTGCAACAACTACGGTGTAGTCCATTGCACCCTTGTCTTGTAAGGTTTGAACTACGTTAGCAACCGTTGAAGCTTTTTGACCGATCGCAACGTAAACGCAGATTACATCTTCTTCTTTTTGGTTAATAATGGTGTCAATGGCAATTGCAGTTTTACCAGTTTGACGGTCACCAATAATTAATTCCCGTTGACCACGACCAATGGGAATCATAGAGTCGATCGCTGTAATCCCAGTCTGCATTGGTTCGTGCACGGAACGTCGTGCTACAATACCGGGAGCCGGAGATTCAATCAAACGAGTTTCTGTAGTTTTAAGGTCGCCTTTACCATCAATTGCAACACCTAAGGCATCTACAACCCGTCCTACTAAACTGTCACCAACACCAATCTGAGCAATTTTAGTAGTAGCAGTAACTGAGCTACCTTCTTGGATATTCAGACCAGAACCCATGAGTACCGCACCCACGTTGTCTTCTTCCAAGTTTAGAGCGATACCAATAGTACCATCTTCAAATTCCAACAATTCGCCCGCCATGACCTTATCCAGACCATAGATCCGAGCAATACCGTCACCCACTTGGAGTACGGTACCGACGTTTTGAACCTTAACGTCTTGGTCGTATTGTTCGATTTGCTGCTGAATAATGCTGCTGATTTCGTCTGGTCTAATGCTGATAGACATTTTCTTTCTTCTTTGTTTTCAATAGATAAAAAGTTAAAAGCAAGGAGCTAAGAGTTGAGATTTAAGCAATTAAGAGTTATTGATGATAAGCAAATATGCTGTTTTTAGCAGCGCCTAGTGCTAAGTCCCCCTTCTCAACCGTCGTTATGACTTAAAGTTGTGATTTAAGAGTTATGAGGTATGAGTTAATCTGATTTATAATTCATAACTCCTAACTCCCAAGCCCTAACCCTTAGCTCCCGAGTCCTAATTTTTTCACGGCACTTTTCACGGTACTATTTAAGCGCATTATTTCAGCGCTAAAGATAGACGGCGTAGCTGTCCCCGCAAACTTGCATCAATTACTTGAGAACCAACTTTGATGATGACACCACCAATGATCTCACTATTGATGCTGGTTTCTAGTTCCACTTCCCGGGCATTAGTCATGCCTTTGACTTTATCTTTGATTGATTGTTGCTGCTCATCAGTCAAAGGTACTGCAGAAGTAACTTCTGCTAATACGGTTTGATTCATTTCCCGAAGCATTGACAAGTACTGTTGACAAACACCTTCGAGTAGAATAATCCGTCCTCTATCTACCAAAAGCATCAGAAAATTGCGAAAATAATTGTTGGTATCTTCGCCCAATATTCTATTAATGACTGCTTTTTTGTCTTCAGCAGTAACGAAAGGATTAGCAAAAAAGTTAGTTAATTCCTTGCTCTCTTTGAATAGACCGAGCAAGGAACGCACATAATTACCAAATTCTTCTGTTTGGTTATTTGATTTTGCAACCGACATTAATGCTTCAGAATAAGGTTGGACTACTTCAGCTAGTTCTGCTTTGCTTTTCATGTCTAACCTCCTATGAGCGCAATACTGCGGTCAATTAATGTCTGCTGAGCATCATCAGCAACTCCTGACTGAAGTTCCGATTCAACTTTTTCTAAGGCTGAAGCGACGACGGAGGCTCGCAGTTGCGCGATCGCTTTTTCTCTTTCTGAATTTAGATCGGCTGCTGCAGCTTCTTTTAACTTCTTCACATCTTCATCGGAACGTTCCAAAATTGCTTGCTTAGCAGCAGCAGCGCTTGTTTGTGCTGTTTTGAGAATATTTTGGGCTTCTGCTTGTGCTTGGGTTAACTTTTCTTGCGCATCAGCAAGCTCAGCAGCTGCTTCTTTTGCACGTTGCTCTGCTTCCTGAATAATAGCTTCAATACTTGAACGCCGTTCTGAAAGGATATTGCTTAAAAGTGGACGCCCAAAATAAACCAGTATCCCAATCAGAAGCCCTAAGTTAATCAGATTGGTTTCTAAAATATCGAAGTTCAGACCGAAACCACCTTCTGCAACTTCGGAGTGAGCGGCGCTTGCTTCTGCCGCTAATAAAAACAAACTCCCGATTGTAACCATCTGTTGCGTTATTCGATTACTAGTAGGTTAGTTTCTCCGCTGTGGAGATAACAGTGCTTAATTAGACACTGAATTGGGGTAATTAATCAACTGCTTAATTAATAGATTAATTAATAAGTTAATTTATATAGCGGATTGGGAATAAGTAAGGTACAGGTCAAAAGCTGAAAGTCATTATTAAAACAAATTCCACTCCTGGATCCTGTCTTCTTGTCTCCTGAATTCTCAATTATGCTATAACTCAAAATTACCCCTTGCCATAGAGACATTAATAAATCAGACATGAGGGAACTATTCTAACCATCTTGTCTTTGGAAGTACCACCTGGCGTAACCCCAAAGGGTTGCACGTAACCCCAAAGGGTTGCACGGAGCAATCGAATCGAGTATTCTCTCAACTATCCGACAAGATCTGGTCCTAATAGTTTGATCTTAATCTGCCGACTTAACTCGTCTACCTGTTGCTGTAGAGTATTGAAGGCTTCTTGTTTTTGCTGTTCTATTTCCCGAGATGCTTGCTCTCGTTTTGCAGCAGCTTCTTTTTGAGCTTCTGCAATTTTCTCAGCATAAACTTTCTGACCTTCTTCGCGAGCTGCTAAGATTAAAGCTTGTGACTGTTTGCGAGATTCAGCTAACTGAGTCTCATAATCCTGGATCACTCTTTTCGCTTTCGCTAAGCGTTCGTCAGCATCAACTTTATTTGTACGGATGTAGTTATCCCGGTCATCAAGTGCTTTGGTCAGCGG
>NZ_JASJDK010000057.1 GCF_030065675.1 Mastigocoleus sp. MO_188.B34
ATTAGTATTAACTTTTCTGTAGAAGCAGTACTCACAAAATATATTTTTTTTGATAAAGCAAATTATCTGTTTCAATAGATTATTGACAAAATATTGATTGGGTTTACCCCCAACAGCTTTGTGACAATTGGTCAACACAATACTTGGGGGATCCATATTTTTTCTTTTCGGTATCACCCCTACTTCCAAGGTGCAATCACAGATTTTATTTTTAAAGAGAAAATGCGCTACACTCAAAGGAGTCATGCAGAGATTTGCAGGGGCAACACCAAAGCAATGAGCCCAAGTTTCTACTATCATCATAACTAAATCTTTCATAAATTAGATATTTTTCTCAATTAATGTCGTAGCTGCTTGTCTACTTCATCATTTACTTGTGCCTTGTTATCAATGGCTGCTTTTCTTAAATTTACAAAACAGCATTTATTTAAGTGATATTATTTAATGCTATTTTTTGTCAACTGTATCGCGAATGATTATTGGTTCGATTTGTACGTAGTTCATCCTTTTAAGGATTAATGATAAATAGTTTCAATTATTTGGTGGTATTAGAGATTGTCTGTCTCCAATTTTTTTGAGGATAAATACTTATTAGTACAACTTTAAGAACAAAATAGAGTGAATAGAATGGTCTTTCGAACACTCTCATCCTTCTAAATACATCTTAACGTGCTAAGGGCATATTGATAATTATTATCAATTTTTACTGCTAAAAGCTTGGTAAATTAAAAATTCCTATGGAATTTAGCGGTATTGATAATTTCTCGCTTTTAATGCTGCAATATCGATTTTTTTGTTGTAAGAAGCCAAATCAACGAATGACACAATTTATCGTGAATTTGGGTGTTTGCCTCCTTTCCCCTGTTGTTTTATGGAATATTTCGCAAGTATAGTAGATGAGAAGAATTCTTTTAGTTATGTATTCAACTTTTTAGTCATTCTGACATTGATACCCAGAAACCGGAATTAATAGTAGTAAAGTTTTTGTAATTATCCGGAAAAAGTATTGAAAATGAGAAAAAGCTAAACTAATTCCTAATAGTTACAATTTTGCATAAATATATCAGTATAGTTTAGGTTAGGACATTATATTTTACTAACAAAGGAACAAAGAAAAGGGAGAAGGAAATTTTCTAATTTAAAATCGTAAGGCTATAATTAGAATCTATTCAGAAATTGTCTGTACTTTTATATACTTTTCTTCTGCTCATATAGTATTTCCATGGATATTAAATATTTGTGCTTTTCCAGATAAAGGAAAAATATTTGATTTATTTTGTATTTTTAGTCGTCAACAGCCTAAGGTGTGTGGGAATATTGCGATCGCAACCTAAGCTGTGAAAATTAATCAAACAAATGTAGTACTTGAGTAATAATATAAGTTACAAAAATAGAGGCATGGTTAGCCTGTATTTGTTGATCGACTTTAATCTTGGTCTTATTTCACGAAATTGCTCCCATCCCGGTAGAAGGTAACCTTAATGAGGTAAAGAATATGGGGAGTTGGGGAAAGGAAGAAGATTTTTGTCGGCGATCGCCTTGGTAGGAATGAATTAAAAAAATATAGTTTTATTTAATATCTTAGCTGTGCAATTTATGCAGCACAATACAAAAAAATGTATGGGTTCTCAAAAATGCACCTATACAGATACATGGGTTCAAAATCTTATTAAAAGACGCTAGTAACAAAATCGGCTCCCTTGTAGCTACTATGTTTCATAAATTGTCTAACTTACCCAGTTTATACATTACAGGTTGTGTTCTCAGAAAAAATAGATTTATTGAGAATATACAAACTAATAAGATGCTAGCTCAAGGAACTATGATTACCACAAATAGATATTGGAATATTTGCGTCATTAGCCCTCCGATGTATGAAAACAATAAAGTTAGAGGTGGTTATAAAGATGTAAAAGTAAAGATAGCAGAGGAATTCTTTAAAACTCAGTTTCCGGACTTAGCTCTTTTAGAAACTCTTCCTAATGAAGATGAAAGATACATCCAAAGGATTTTGTGGCAGACTTTCTATCATGGCAAAACTATTAGAGAGCGTGCTTTAGCCGGAATTTGCCTCAGATGTTATGTGTCCCAGAATATCCTAATTGCTTGCCGTAAAATAGCAGCTTACAAGCCAGGAAATGAAAGACCGTTTACATATGTCGATCTACTCCCATTCGTCCTCAACGATGACGGTAAGACCCTCATCGTTTTGGACAGATATGGGAAAAATCAGATTGTATTAGACGGTAATGGGGAATCTCGCTTACTGGAAAAGGAAGGAAGGTTTTTTAGCGTTGAGATTATTCGAACGTATAATCCCGAACTGAGCAAAAGTCAAAAATTAGATAATTGGGTAATGATGCGAACTCCCCAATGTCTTGAATTAAAGAAATATCTGTGGAGTTTTGGATATCGCACTCCTAGTGATTGGGCGTTACTGTGTAGGGATATTCCTAAGACCCTTGAGCCTCTCTTAGAAGTTGGTGTTCGCACGATTGTCGAAGTTTTTCATGCTGTCTATCGTCGCGACAGACTAAACTCAGGGAAGCAAGGATTATCTTCAGAACCGACACCAAAACAATTGCAGGAAATGGTCGATTTATTGGGTCGCCAGGGTTTTATTTTTTCTACTCAAGTACTTATCTATCATCTCAGAAGAATTGCAGATATTTTACGTCAAGATAAACTTTCCAAAGAAACAGGAAGTCCGAGAACAGAATCAACGGAAATACCTGAGTATTCGGGTAATAATTTTATGCTTAATCCAAGCAATTATATACCCAATCCAAATTTACCACCTTCTTACAATAACGATCCTGAAAAAATGGAATATCAGGATTTGCAAAATCTCTGTTCTGACTTAGCTATAGAAGTTTTATCCCAGGCGATCGCCCAAAAAGTCGAGCAGAAAAAATTATCTTTAGCAAACAGAAAAAAATATGCCTGTTTTGCAGAAAAATTTCCGGAAGGACTACGGCTATATTACCAAGAAAAAAATCCTCTCAGCTTGGGGGAAATTGCCAAATTATGGAGTATTGAATGGCATAAAGCCCGGAGAATTTTTAATTTAAGAGAACTTTTGACTGATACACAATATTTAACGGAAGAAATTTTTATGAATAAAATTATCCAACAACAAATAGATTCGCGTTTACAATTAATATCCCAAGATCCAGATTATCTTAAGGAGGTAGCAGAAGCAATTAGAGGTTTTATTTATGAAATTGCTTTTGAAGAAGCATTTGCTGAAATTTTTACTCCTAAAAACCAAAGTAGAAATAGTTTATTCGCCCAATTGTTACGGCAATATCTCGACAATTCCAGGTATTAATTGATAATCAAATAATTAATATTATTCACCAAATAAGGTTAGTTAATTTGCTGTATATGAGAAGTAAGGAAAGGAATATGATGAAATCATCGTTACCGATTCAAAGGAAGCTAGCATCAAGGCTGAAAATTATTGGTTTAGAATCAGAAGATTTTGAAAAAGCGAGAGAAATTAGTCAGGAAGTGAATGATGAACGATGTCGGTGGCAAACTTATTTAAATGCATTAGCATTATTAGGTTTTGTTGAATGGTTAAAAGAGCAAATTCCAAATATCAAAATCAATTCAAATAAATGCTCGGTACTACAACCTGAATTTACAAATAATAGTAATACTATTTATCACCTACAAGTTGGTGCTTTTAAACTATGTTTAATCGTCGTTTATGAATTGAAGCATGAGTCTTTGAAGATAGCTCACGAATCAATCAAAGAAGTGAATCTCGCTTCACAATTTTATGTGTTAATTGAAGTCTTAGAAGAACAAGCTAAACTAATCGTTCATGGATTTATACGTTATGACGAAATCGCAAAATATCATCAATCACTGCGACAAGAATTAAAGGAAGTAAATTATGGTAAAGATTTTAGTATCCCTGTATCTTACTTCGATCCGGAGATAAATAATCTATTGCTATCTACCCGCTTTTTAAAAGGAAATGCAATTCCTTTACCTGGGTACAGGCATCATATAATGAATACCACAACTAAAAAAATTAAGTCTTTGATTGATATTGGTAAATGGTTAGGTGGAGTTTTTGATGAAGGTTGGCTATCTTTAGAGGATTTTTACCCTCCAAGTTTATATTGGGAGGAACACAAATCTTTATCTTGGGGACCTACTCGAGGTAACTTTAAAACTACTCAAAATCTTGAAATACAAAATGTTGAAATAACTGGGAGTAAAAAATATGATTTAGGGCTGAGGCTAAAAAGTAAAAAAGTAGCGTTAGTGATCCGCATGAAACCTGATGAGGAGCTTAAAGATGAAAAAGATGTACTCGTACAGGTTTGTCCTGAGGAAGTGCAACAATATCTTCCACAAAGTTTGAAGCTTAAAGTCACACTTAACCCAGATACAGAAAATTCAGATACAGAAGAAGTCATTGCAAGAAGGTCTGATAATTTTATTCAGTTAGAGTTTAATGAATCTCCAGGTAAACAATTTAAAGTTGAAATTAGTTATGAAGAACTGGCTATAGTCGAGCAATTTGTGTTGTAATAATCCCTATGAAGCAAACAATATTAACTTGTAAGGATTGGTAATGGGTAATTGGTGGTAGCGCATGACCAATCCAAACCATAAGCTAAAAGTTAATTTCATTACATAAATATCGCTCGTTTTCATTGACGTCAGGATTATTTCGCAGGTACCCGCGTATTAAGTGACATCCTTCATCAATTAAATCTACTAAATCGAAGTTCCATAGAATAACTCTACCGTGAGTTGATGTGGAAACAACGGTTTTGCCATCGGGAGAAAAGCTGACGCTACGAACCCAACTATCATCTCCTTTTAGGGCTTTGATTTCCCTACCGGTCTTTGCATCCCATAGTCGCAACTTACGGTCACTAGATCCAGAGGTGATGATATTACCATCTGGGGAAAAGTTAACACTGATGACTTTGTCGGAATGTCCTCTAAGGGTTTTAAGTTCTTTACCTGTGTGTGTATCCCAAAGTTTTATTGTGTTGTCAACTGCTCCAGAGGCTAAGATTTTACCGTTGGGGGAGAAACTAACACTTCTAACTTCCCCTGAATGTCCTTTGAGGATATGAATCTCCTTCCTGTTTTCAATGTCCCAAATTCTAACGTTATTTTCATTAGAACTAAATGCGATAGTCTTACTATCGGGGGAAAATTTAAGTGTATTCACCCTTGTAGACTGACTTTTATCCTTCTTAATTTGTTCCGGAATTAAAAGATTCCATATTTTGACGGTTCCATCAGTATTCCATATTGTAACCATGCCATTGTCTGTACCGGAAGCAATCATTTTTCCGTTAGGGGAGAAGTTAACGGTACTTACTCCACTAGCATGTTTTAATCTTCTAATTTCTTTACCTGTGGAGCTATCCCATAACCTTACGGTGCGATCGCAAGATGCAGAAGCAATTATTTCCCCGTCATTAGAGTAATCAATTTCATTGATGGAATTGGAATGAAGTTTGATGTTTTCTTTTCTTCCCCCACTTTCAAAATCCCGCAGTTTGACAGTACCTTCAAGGGAAGCAGATATAACATTTTTTCCGTCAGATGAGAAATTAACACTGGTAATTCTCTGATGGTGTCCTCTGAGAGTTCGCAGTTCCTTTCCTGCGGAGATATCCCATAATTTTACTGTTTTATCTTTGGAGCCAGAGACTATGATTTTACTGTCTGGGGAAAAACTAAGGGTAGTAACTGAACGATAATGTCCTTCAAGAGTTTGAATGTTTTCTCCTGTGTTCACATTCCAAATCATAATTTTATCGTCGTCAGTCGAAGCGGAGGCAATAATTTTGCTATCAGGGGAAAAAATGAGGCTGGTAACTGGGTGGGAATGTCTTTTAATAGTTGTGATATTTCTTCCTGTATTGGGATCCCACAGTTGCATTATGCCGTTTTGCGAGCCCGAAGCAATAATTTTCCCATTTTGGGAAAAACTAACACTATCAATTTGGTGAGAATTTCCGGTCAAAGTTTTAATTTCTTTACCAGTGTTAAGTTCCCATAGTTTAATTGTTTTGTCAGCAGAACCAGAAGCAATTACTTCACCGTTGGGAGAAAAGCTAATGCTTGTGACTTTCCCTGAATGTCCCCTGAGGGTTTGAATTTGTTTTCCGGTATTGACGTCCCAAATTTTAACGATATTTTCCTCGGAAATTGAAGCAATAATCCTAGCGTTGGGGGAAAATCTAAGATCTTTAATGGGATTATCGTGGGCTTTCAGAGTGCGAACTTCTTTCCCTGTATCCATCTCCCAAATTTTAATTACGCCATTTTCTGTTCCATAAGCAACTATTTTCCCGGATCCTTGGGAAGTTTCTACTTCGATTGGTGACAGACTAAAACTTCTAATTTCACCAGAATGACCTTTAAGAGTATAAATTTCTTCTCCTGTATTTCGGTTCCAAATTTTCAGTATTCCTGCACGGGAACCAGATGCAATTGTTTGAATTAATCCCTGTGGTGTTGGAATCTTAGCTGGGGAAAAACTCGCACCCATAACTGCGTATTTGTGCTTTTCAAAGTTTTTTCTTTTTTTAATAATATTATTGTCGCTAGTATTCCAAATTTTAATCGTACCATCAATAGAACCAGAAGCAATGGTTTTACCATCGGGAGAAAAACTGATACTTCTGACTCGGTTGGAATGTCCTTTAAAAGTTCTGACTCTTTCCCATGTCCTAGTATCCCAAATTTGTAGGGTATAGTCATTGGAACCAGAAGCAATGGTTTTACCATCCGGTGAAAAGCTAACACTATTAATTCCACCGGTATGCTGTTTAAGGGTTTGAAGCACTTTACCAGTATCAACTTCCCAAACTTTGATTGTGTGATCGCTCGACCCAGAAACAATTAATTTGTCATTTGGGGAAAAGTTAGCATCAATTACCCCTCTGCTATGACCTTCCAGGGTTTTAATTTCTTCTCCTGTAGTTACATCCCAAATTTTTATGGTGCTGTCACTCGACCCCGAAACTAATTTTTGACCGTCGCTTGAGAAATCAACGCTATAAATTTCATGTGAATGACCGATAAGGGTTCTAATTTCTTTTCCTGTATCCACATTCCATAGTTTGACAGTACCATCACCGGAACCTGAGGCAATAATTTTACCGTCTGGGGAGAAAGCAACACTAATAACTCTTGATGAATGACCCGTAAAAGTCTCAATAACTTCTCCGGTGTCAAGGTTCCAAAGTTGAAGGGTACGGTCAGCGGATCCAGAAGCAAGGGTTTTACCATCCGGAGAGAAAGCAACATCAATGACTGCACTTTTGTGACCGGAAAGAGTTTTGATTTCTTCTCCCGTATTTGGATTCCAAAGCTTGATGGTGAAATCTCCGGAGCCAGAAGCAACTAAGCTCCCGTCAGGTGAAAAGTTGACACTAATAATATCCCTTAAGTGTCCCTTAAGGGTTTTAATTTGATACCCATAAACGGTTTGGTTTAATGTGGATATGACCTGCATGCGGGTTTCAGGGGCGATCCAGGGTCTCAAGATATTTTTCTGGAGTAACTTAGCAGCTTTAATTGCTTCCGTTAAAGCTGCTTCATGATTGTTCTGGCTAAATAATCTTTCCGCAATGCTGCTTATTTTGCCAACTTCAGCATCAGTCCTACGAAGTTCGCTGATACCTGCAAAGGTGGAAACGAACACCAAACCAATGACCAATCCAGAAATAGTCAAGTTTCGTCTGCGTTGGTGTTTGCGTCGTTCTTTATTTTTTTGACCTACGCTAGCGATAATAAAATCTTGCTCTACTAATGTCAATTCTTCTGGACGTTGTTTTAACCAATCCTGGGCGATCCCCAATCGAGTACCTTGTAATAAGTTTTCTGGATCATACTTTTTATTTTCCCATTGACGGACATCTGGTTTCAAACGTTCTTGCCAAATTCGAAATTCACGGTTGTTTTCAATCCATTTCCGTAGTGTCCCCCATTCCCGAATCAAAGCTTCATGGATAATTTCTACCGTCTCAATTTGATTTTTTTTGTCCCATCCAGTTACTACTAAACGGCGATCGGCTAAAGATTTGACTAGATTCCAGTTATTGTCTCCTACTTCTAT
The DNA here is from genome assembly GCF_030065675.1 of Mastigocoleus sp. MO_188.B34. Classification (GTDB taxonomy): domain Bacteria; phylum Cyanobacteriota; class Cyanobacteriia; order Cyanobacteriales; family Nostocaceae; genus Mastigocoleus. Next base: position 8,111 of record NZ_JASJDK010000057.1, read on the forward strand.
ACGGGTCGCCATTCGTTTGGTATCTTCCGTACCCTCTCCGGGACGTAATAACTGAATAAATATCCGTTCGGCTTGTTGTTTTTCTCCTACAGATAGGGATTGCAATACTGAATCTGCATATTTGGCTAGGGCTTTATCTAAACCACCAATGTCCCCATAAGCGCGATGGGTAAGATACCATTTATTTGGTTTTTGCCAAAGTTGCGTCAGGGTGAACTCCAGTAAAGGTAAACGCCCTGGCTGCTTTCCTAGATCACCAATTAATTTACTGGTTAACCCTTGTTCTAATTCTACCTTCATTTTTCCCGCCGGCTTTTCTATGGCTTCTTGCAATTCGGAAGGTTTCATGGGGGTAAGTAACATTGGTGGGTACATCTGCAAAGTTTCACCCATCGGTTGATAATCCAGTAGTTTCCCCATAAAATCAGCCCTGAGGGTGAACACTAAAGTAAAGTCCGAAGTAAATTTAATTGCATAAATTAATGTGTCTAAAAATTTTTGACGCTGTTCTTGTGTAGCCAAAGTATATATTTCTTCAAATTGGTCGACAATTAGTACCAAGCGTTCTAATGGGCTGAAGGTGGCAGAATTTGCTATATTTTCCAGAATTTGGCATAGTTCTTTCTCATCATCATTAAGATTGATTTCCAGTTTTAATTCCTTTAACCTGTAACTGTTTCCCGTGGTGTTATCCTCTCTTTGAATATGTTCTGGATATTGAGATTGGTAATGAGCGCTCAGAGCTACAGCTAAAGCATCAAAAGGATTTTTCCCCGGACGAAAAGATATAATTTTAACCCGATGATTATTTCTCAACTGAGGAACTAAACCTGCAAACACCACAGAAGATTTACCACTTCCAGAAGCCCCAACTACGGGAACTAAAGGTTTACTCAGTACAGCTTTAACTAAATCTGCGATAAACCTATCTCTACCAAAGAATAAACCTGCATCTTCTTCTCGAAAAGTAGATAGACCCTTATAGGGAGAATCGGGAAGTTTACCGGTGAGTCCACCCAAATCTTCCCAGGTCGGTGGTGATTCTATAGTATTTCGACAGATAATCGGTAACCAGTTTACTCCTGGAACTTGGTTTTCAGTATCTTCAATATTCTTAAGTTCTTGGAGTTTAACCCTTGCATCTCGCATGGAAGCAAATAAAGACTTCCCCTGAGCAAAAGACACCAGAAAATACTGGAGAAAATATTGAGCAATTTTATCTGGAACAGCTTCCCGCCAAACAATAATATAAGGTAACTTCAAATCTGACAGTTGTTCGGCTAAACCAAGTCCATCACAAGAATTGAAAATCGCTAATTTCAAACCTTTGGCGTTCGGTGCAGCAGTGGGAGCAATTGCTTCACGGAAAGTGTTCCTAATTTCTCGAATACTTAAATTTTCTCGCTCATTAATTTCAATAGAAGCTACTCGATTTTTTCTATCTGTTTGACTATGACCACTATAAAACAGAATATCGCAGGGTTCATCCCATAGCTGAATTAATTCAGGACGTTTTGGTTGTGAGAGCAAAATTAATTCTGCTCCCCGTGGTTTTAACTTTTCAATTAATTTTTTGTCAGTATCAATATCTATATTGCGACCGTCACCGAAAATACTGGTAATCCTAACTCTTCTAAATACTTCCTCATGTTTTTCGGTCGCTATTTTATGTTCTGATTCATTTAAACATAAAGCAACTTCCACAGAAAAATTACCTGGAAAGTAGTCCCATTCTCGCCAAGGTAGTCGATGCAAAATATCCTTGGTGAATTGGGATTTAATATCCTGAGTATTGATATTAAGTATAGTTTCTGAATCGAAATTTAATTCAATTAGCGATTGTAATTGTAATTTTATATTTGCAAGCCAATCATTTAATTGAAAACGTAAATCATCCGCAAGTTGATCGCATTCTTGATATTCATCAAACCAGGAAAAGTTAGTAGTTTGCTTGGGCTTAAAACCCATTCTCACAGGATTAACTAAACTGGCGTAACTATTTTTCCATTTTTGATATAAAACCGGGATTTCTGGCGCTGGAGGAAGTTGAATTTTTCTTGTTATAGATTCACAATTAATCTTTACTACAGTGAAAATGTTACTATTTTTACTAAACCCTTCATCGAAATTACCATCGCCAAACTTTAGACTTACTAAGTTTTGCATTCTTATATCCTTATAATTATGTTTTTTTAATAACTATTACTTTTTCCTAAGGCAAAAATATGCTTTTGGGAAAAGTTTATTTTTTTACGTTTATGTTAATTAAAAAATAATTTGTCTATCTTTGAATCAACAGTAAATTCAGAATTGAATTTTAATTTATTATTCTATTACAAAAAAGCTGGTTAATTGCTGACTTCATCTTAGAATACAGAGAAAATATAATTCTTTTAGTGCAAATTCTTTTAGTGCAGTTTTTATAGGGTTAATAGACGCCTTGCAGTTTGTAATTAAACTAATAATATTTTTAATTTTTCTTGTGTTGGTGACATTTACAACCAATTACTAAGGAATATTTATTGTCGAAATTCAAAATTTAAAGGAAAATAAAATTCATAATAGATCGCTTTATAGGATTTACGGACTCCTTACCTTAGGATAGCGAGTCTCGAAAGGATTTATTTCCAATGGTTTGGGATCGACTTCTATAGTTGCAATTACTACATTTACTTCATTCGTACTTAAGTCTTGCTTTATTGATTACAAAACTCGAGCAAGAATCTATATTAAATACTACTAGATAAGAAATAAACAATAAAGCAATAAAAAATAAAACAGTGAAACTTATTTTAGCCCTTGATTTTGGCGGTACGAAGCTAGCAACAGGATTAACCAATAATGGCTCAAAGGAGTGGCTGAATTACAAACGTTGCTTATCTCCGACCAATGCAGATGTTAATACCGATCTGAGCATAATGTATGAATTGATAGACTCAGTTTTGGAAGGTCAAAAACCTGATGTTATTGGCGTTAGTTTTGGCGGACCTGTAGATGCAAATACGGGTACAGTTAGACTTTCCCATCATGTCAAAGGTTGGGAAAACATACCTTTAAAAAAACTGCTTGAGGATAAATTTGGTGTTAGTGCAAACATAGATAACGATGCAAATGTTGCAGCTTTAGGAGAATATAGCTTTGGTGCGGGTCGGGGTTATAACAGTTTATTTTATATTACTGTTAGCACCGGTGTTGGTGGTGGATGGATTCTAAATGGTCAGCCCTGGCGCGGTTTTGAAGGAATGGCTGGGGAAATCGGACATGCGATCATAGATCCTGACGGACCTTTATGTTTATGTGGAAAACGAGGATGTGTGGAAAGGTTAGCTTCTGGTCCTTATATGGCGCAGGACGTACGGGAAATATTGAGAAAGGAAACAAAAAAAGGAGAAATATTGAGGAGCTTAGTAGAAAATAACTTAGATTTAATAACGGGAAAAGTTATCAGCGAAGCTGCAAATAGTGGGATAAGTTAGCGCAAGAATTTTTATTTCGGTCTTCTTGGGCTTTGGGAGTAGCAATTGGTAATGTAGCGAATGTAATTAATCCCCAACTATTTGTATTGGGTGGTGGGGTAACAAAAGCAGGAAATTATTTTTGGGAAGTTCTACAGAAAACAGCCCAAGAAACTGCTTTACCAGAGGTAAATTTTGAAGTTTTACCAGCAAGTTTGGGAGATGACGCACCTTTATGGGGTGCTGTAGCGCTAGCGCAGATGGGGATTGGGGATTAGGGATTAATTAGGGATTAGGGATTGGGGATTGGGGATTGGGGATTGGAGTAATAATAAAAATTTCTGACTCATTTTATTTTTTATTTAGAGAGATCCAAAAAATAAAATATCCAGCCCTTACACCGCGCAAGCGCGGTGCGTTCCGTACGCCACGGTCATTGGCGCGTGCCGTACAAATATATTCAAACCGCGTGGCTAGCGCCACGTTCGGCTTGCCGCGTCTCAGGGTAAAACCGTTATTGACGCGCTACGCGTTTGAACGCAGCAAGCTGAACACCGTCCCGGTGCCCCTCACGGCTACGCCGCGTTCAAGGACTGCTGCGCGTTGCGCCGTTTGTACGCACTACGTGAACATCCCCAGGATGCGTCCGATAGGCGCAACGCAAGGGCTGGATATTTTATTACTTTGAAGTCCCTTATAAACACGCTCTAAGAGACTACCAATTTTACTTATATGACGAGATAGGTAACTCTATTAAAAATTCAGTACCTTCTCCTAGAGTAGAATTAAAACTTAATCTACCACCATGGTTTTCCTCAACAATTTGGCGTGCGATCGCTAAACCTAGTCCTGTACCCTGACCTACACTTTTGGTAGTAAAAAGGTTATCAAAGATATGAGATTTGATTTCCTCTGGTATTCCAGGACCATTATCTTTAATTCGAATTATTACTGTAGTATTATCAGTAAATACTTCTGTCTTAATTACTATTTTGTAAGCTTTAGCTTTAAATTCAGGTAATGTTTGATTTGCAGAAACTATATCAAAAACATCAATTGCATTGGCAATAATATTCATAAATACTTGATTTAATTGACCTAAGAAACACTCGATATGTGGTAAATTTCCATACTCTTTGACAACTTCAATTGTAGGACGAATATTGTTTGCTTTGAGACGATATTTTAAAATTAAAATAGTGCTATCAATTCCTTTATGAATATTACAATTAATTTTTTCAGATGTGTCACTCCTACAGAAAGTACGCAAACTTGTACTAATATCTTCAATACGTTCTGTTGCTATTTTCATTGAAAAAAGCAGTTTTGGTAAATCTTCGTTAAGATATTCTAAATCAATATCTTTGGCGTTTTTGCTAATTTTTTCTTCTGGATTAGGGTAAATTTTTTGATAGCATTCTATATGGCTAAATAAATCTTCAATGTATTCTTCAATATTCCTAATACTACCTTTAATAAATCCGAGTGGATTATTAACCTCATGTGCTACCCCTGCAACTAGGTTACCAAGAGTTGCCATTTTTTCACTCTGTAAAATTTGAATTTGAGTTCTTTTTAGTTCTTGTAAAGTTTTAGTTAGTTCTAAAGTACGTTCCTCCAAGGAATGCACATATCGATATGCTCTTAAAGCCGTGATAGCGGTAGTAATTAATCTGTGATGGTCGAGTTCAACTTTTAGTTTATAATCATTAATATCATAATCAATTATTATTGACTCTTCTGGAGCTTCCCCCGGTTGTCCAGTACGTAAAATGATTCGTACTAATTTATTCTCAAGTCGCTCGCGAATATATTTAACAACCTTTAAACCAGCGTCATTGCTTTCCATAACTACATCTAAAAGTACGAAAGCTGTTTGAGGATGTTGATTTAGAAGCTCTATAGCTTCTTTTCCTGAGTAAGCAGAAATTAGGGTAACTGGTTTATTTTCAAAGGTAAAATCTTGTAATACTAATTGAGTCGCTTGGTGAACTGCTGGTTCATCATCTACAATCATGATTTTCCAAGTATCTTTATCTGTAATTTGAACATATGTGTCTGTATCATCTTCAACGAATAAAATTTCTTCATCTTCTTCTGGAAAAATGATTTCAGTATTTTCTATATTTTCTAAATTGTTTAACTTTAATGTTTCTTTATTGTGATTGGTAAACATGGTAAATACAGCTTAAATATTACAAAAAATATCAATCAAAGTTCAGTATTAAATATGTTAGGGATGAAAAATCAAGTATTAACTAATTATTGAAGGAATGATGATTATAAACTGGGTACCTTTACCAACTTGGGAATTTACATCTATACTTCCATGTAATTTATGGGTAATTAAGTTATAAACAATATGCAAACCTAAGCCAGTTCCCCCTTGATTTCTTTTAGTGGTAAAGAAAGGCTGAAAAATCTTGTCTAAATTTTCTTCAGGAATTCCACAGCCATCATCACTGTAAATAATTTTGATGTGTTGATTCTCTGATAATATTTCAAAATTTAATTGTCCGGCTTCTCCTTGTGGATAACCATGAGTCAAGGAATTTATCACTAAATTAGTTATTATTTGAGCTAAGCTCCCAGCATAACTATTAATCTTTAGATTTTCATCGCCGGAAACTTTGATTTTATGTGGAGATTGTTTAAGTTTGGGAGTTAGACTTAGTAAAACCCCTTCAATGTATTCTTTTACTCTAAATTTACGTAGTTCTAAATTCGTTTGATCTACCGCAACTTGTTTAAAACTATTAACTAATTCCCCAGTTCGATTGAGATTTTGTAAGAGTAAATCACTACTTTGTTGGGCAATTTGGAGGTAATTATTTAATGTGGAACGCTTTAATTGTCCCTGAGCTATATTATTTACAAAATTTTGGGTTTTGACAGCTAAATTAGAAGCCACAGTAATACTTGTACCTACAGGAGTGTTAATTTCGTGGGCAATTCCAGCAACTAAACTACCTAAAGCTGCCATTTTTTCCGATTCTACAAGTTTATTTTGGGTGGCTTTTAGTTTTTCTAAAGCATGGGAAAGTTCTTGTGTACGCTCTTGTACTTTTTGTTCTAAATTTTCATAGAGACGGGCGTTTTCCAAAGAAATTGCAGCTTGGGAACAAAGTAGGTTGAGTAATTGAATGCGATCGTGGGTAAAAGCTTCTTTGACAAAATTATTTTCTAGGTAAAGAATACCTGTGAGTTTGCCTTGATGGAGAATAGGCATGCATAAAATGGATTGGGGTTGGTTACGATCAAAGTAGCAATCGCCTGCAAATTTGGTATATGCATCAAGATTATTAATAACCAAAGTTTCACAGGTGCGAGAAACCAACTGAATCAAGCTTCTTGGGATTTGCGGACTTTGTTCTAGAAGCTCAGAGGGTGTTACAGATATCTTTGGGGCTTCCCCTTGACCTTCAAATGTTACCACTGCTTCAATGATGAATTCCGATAACCGAGGTGAAACAAATACACCTTTATCTGCTCCAGCATTTTCAATTACCACTGACACTAAGGTAGAAAGTAATTGATTGAGATGAATTTCTTCTGAAATCGCTTGGGAGGCTTTCATCACTGTGGCTAAGTCAAGAATGGAGGAATTGCTAAGGGTGGTGTTTGAAGTTATGGTTTGGGAAATATTTTTTTGAATTGTAGTTCTGTAGTTGATTTGTTCTTGCTGAAAAATAGGAGCAAGCAGTTGAGGATAGCGTTTTTCTAAGTCATCTGTTTTGGCTTTAGCTCCCCATTTGGCATAGCAGTAATAAGCTTCTTGCATATATGTTGCAGCCACTTTTTCTTTACCCCAGTCAAGATAGAATTTAGCAGCGAGTTCGTTGGCAAGAGCTTCTTCGTAACTATACTCATGAGCTTGTGCTGTAGTTATGGCTTGTTCGTACAGATTGATTGCTTCTAATTTTTGTCCGTTGAGCCGTGCTTTTTCTGCTTGTATGAGAAGACACTTATGAAGAATATTTTCCGGACAAGCTGTTTGCCACTGACTTAATTTTTCTTCTAAAGGAATTAAGGCTTGCCAGTGTAATTGACGCTCTTTCTCATCCCGAGCAGATTCAGCGAGAGAGATGTGCATTAATGCAACATAGAATACACTGGAAGGAACTTTGGCATGGCTAGAAACGGTATTTTCAATGATGCTGAGTTGGGGAATCAAATCTGGGTATGCAGCTTGGTTCTCGAATAAATAGCTGTGACGAATTTTTACAGAATACAGCCAAGCTAAATGATAGAGTGTATCGCTGTATTTTTCTAAATATTTAGATTCACTAAAGCAATCGTCATCAAAGGTTAAACAGGTGTGAGTCAAACCCAGAAGATTGCGAATAGGTTGAATGACTCCAACGATTAAAGCATCTAAATTTTCAAAACTTTTAATATGACGCAAAAACTCCGCATGGGTGGTGGCGATTGCATATAATTCATCCAGATTTTTACCAGAGGTGAGGCGATCGGAACCACTTTGCATCATCATAAAACCAACGGTCAGCCAGTTGCCAGCATCCATCCCATATTTGTAGGCATTGTCATAGTAAATATCAGCTTCTCGAATGGGACGACTCCAGCTATGTACATCCGCAGCAAAGAGAAAATTAGTCATTCCTCGTACATCTGCATTATCAAACTGCTCGCAAAGCTGTACGGCCATATCTCCAAACTGATAAGCAGTGGCAAATTCTTTTAACAAGACATTGGCAATTAAGCCATACCCCACATAGCCAAAGGGCGACATATCGCTATTACCATACTGCAACGAGAAAGTTGTCATTTTAGCCACTGCAAGTAATCCTAATATGGGCTGACCATCTAGCCATGCCGCATAAAAAAGAATTTGCAAAATTCGCAATAGCTCTGCAATGTTCTCATCTTCCATCTTGGGCAATAAAAGAATCGATTCAATTGTTTGTTGCTCTAAAAATCGATTGACTGTAGCAATTTCTTCATTCAGGGTGGCTTGAATACTTTCTGGGGTTACAGGCATCACCCAGCCTAGTAGTTGTAAACTCTGGCGTTGAATCGCGATCGCTTCGGCATTTCGACCCTGAAGCTGATATTGGGTCATTTGTATCCGATAAACCACAGCTTTATCTAGGGGTGTTTGAGCGTGGGCTAAGGTGACTGCATACAAAGCTTCCGCTCGTTCAAAATTGCTACAGAGATAAGCGGTTTCCGCTGCTTCTCGGTGCAAGGCATACATTAGTGCATAGTTAGTCTGCCAAGCTTTTGTAGTCAATAAGTCCATGCCAATCTCACAATAATTCTGAGCAGCTTGATAGGCAGCAGAGAGTTTTGCCTTTTGTCCAGCTTGTAAGTTTAACTGAGCCAGCTGCTGTTTTTGCATGGTATTGGAGATTGTACCTCTCCCTAAATTCAATTGATTGACAATCTCAAAAATCTGTTCGATTATTTCTTGCCCAGACAGTCCTTGCAGTAACAATTGACCAATCTGCAAATGGGTCACTTGTTTACAATTATCAGGTATCAAGGAATAAGCCGCTTGCTGAACGCGATCATGCAGAAACTTATAACTGAATGTTTCATTCGGTTGTTGTTCCGTTGTTTGAGCTTCTCCCAAGTAGAATTTGTACAAATCACTTTGGGGCAGAATTAAACCTTCTTGCAAGGCTTTCCAAAGTATCGTTGCCACTCCTGTTTGAGATTGCTGTGAAACAATTGCCAGTGTAGTTAAATCAAACTGTGCGCCAATACAAGCCGCAAGTTTTAAAATCTCTTGTGTTACTTCTGGCAGCTTTTGTAATTGCTGTGCCATCAATTCGACCACATCCGAGGTCAATGCAGCATCCCGGACTTTTACCATGTCACACTGCCAGTGACCTAAATCTGAGTCGAAGGTAATTAATTGGTCTTGATATAATGCCTTGAGAAACTGAGTAGCAAAGAAAGGATTTCCCTGGGTTTTCTGCATTACCAACTCTGTCAGAGGTTGTACCACAGATACGGGAGCATGAAGGGTATCTGCTATCAGGTGATTGAGACTGGTAAAATTCAGGGGTTGCAGGGTGATAGTGTGGATTGTTGCCCCAGCGTTCTTCATGTCATTGAGACTCAACATCAAAGGGTGGGCAGCAAAGACTTCATTATCTCGATATGCTCCCAACAGCAATAAACAACCCGTTTTAATATCAGACATTAACACCTGAATCAAGCTCAACGAAGCCGAATCTGCCCATTGCAAATCATCCACAAAAATTACCAACGGGTGTTCGGAGGTAGTAAAAACTTGAATAAACCTTTGGAAGAGTAAGTTAAACCGATTTTGGGCTGCAGTTCCTGATAATTCTGGTGCTGGAGCCTGTGCTCCAATAATCTGCTCTAATTCTGGAATCAGTTCCACAATCACTTGGGCATTTTCTCCCAATGCTGCTAAAATTTTGCTTTTCCAGTGTTGTAATTGGATATCACTTTCACTGAATAATTGCCTTATTAAATCCCGGAAGGCTTGCACAAAGGCAGAAAAGGGAATATTACGGTTGAACTGGTCAAACTTGCCTTTGATAAAGTAACCCCGTTGCTTTACTATGGGCTTATGCACTTCATTAACAACGGCTGTTTTTCCAATACCTGAAAAACCAGCTACCAGCATTAATTCAGAGTTACCATCAGCGACTCGGTCGAAAGTATCTAGCAGAGTTTGCACTTCGGCTTCCCGTCCATAGAGTTTTTCGGGAACAAGGAAGCGATCGCACAAACCTCTCTGTCCCAAGTCAAACTCAGCAATTGACCCTGTTTCTTTCCACTGGTTTAAACCGAATTGCAAATCATGCTTGAGTCCCAAGGCACTTTGATAACGGTCTTCGGCATTTTTCGCCATCAGTTTAGCGACTATTGCCCCCAAGATTTTGGGCACATTGGTATTTACTTGATGGACAGCTGTGGCAATTTTAGCGATATGGCAATGCACCAGTTCTAAGGGATCATCGGCAACAAAGGGTAAACGACCTGTTAGCAATTGATATAGGGTAACACCTATTGCATAAAAATCGCTGCGATAATCAATACCACGATTCATTCGTCCCGTTTGTTCTGGTGCTAAATAAGACAGTGTTCCCTCCAATACATTGGGGTTTTGGATTTCCTGGGTCTCTTTCGGCAACAGCGAAGCAATGCTAAAGTCAATTAGTTTAACTTGCTTGGACTGTGGATGAATCAGGATGTTAGCGGGTTTGATATCTTTGTGGATCACCCGAAAAGAATTCAAATCCTGGAGGATGTCAGCTAGTTGAATGGCGATCGCCAAGACATCACCTAGGTCTAATGACTGCTGCTGCATATATTTGTCCAAGGATATCCCACCCCAATCTGCCATTATCAGGGCATAGCCATTACCGAATCTCTCCAGGCTCAGGGGTTGTATAATACCAGCAATGGGTAAATTTTTGGCTATCCCATACTGATTGCGAAACTGTACCAATTCCCCGAATGTGGGATACTCTCGTTGCAACACCTTGATTACCACAGTAAATTGCTGATTCTTATCTACTGCTCGATACACTGCTGTTCGAGAACCAAGGTAAAGTTGTTCAGTGATGGTGTAACCAGAAATTTCCGGGAATTGAGGTGCTGTTGCTATCATAACTTTGAGGACCGATAGTTGCCCTTGGACTCATTACTGTTATTAAGATACCCATAAATATTGCTAATCTAATCTGGTTGTATTGCAAAAAGTGAAGAAGGCTTTTATGGAGCAATATGGTAGGGGCTAGACCTAGGGTCACGCAATAATTAGAGCCTGCGGCGTCGGCGTTAAACCTTAAGGTTTAACGCATACGTCGTCAGACACGTGCAATCCTTTACGCTTTGCTAGGCGCTAACCGACCCGCTACCAGAGCACTACCCGGATTTCTCACAAGCGAGAAAAAATATTTGAATTAGCCAGATTTGGGATAGTTTAATTGATACACCATTAAAATACTTACAGAGCGTGAGTAACTATTTACCCATTACCAATCAAACATTTACCCCAACGGGATCCAGTCCAATCTGGGACTTAAGAAACGTCCACATCGTCAAATCATTAAAATCGTAAACAGTCATAAATGCACCCATTTCCAGCATTTTCATTGGTTCGCCAGTTGAAGCTACACCAATTGTCCGAATTCCAGCACCAAGCGCCGAAGTAATCCCACTGGGAGAATCCTCGAAGGCGATCGCCTGTTCGGGATTAACCCCTAACCTTTCTAAACCTACTCGATAGGGTGTGGGGTCTGGTTTTGCTGCTGCTTCTTGTTCCGCAATTACAACAGTATGAAAAATTTCTTCCAAGCCCAAAATATTGACCATAAACCTAGCATTTTTGGTTGGTGCATTGGTAACTAGTGCGCGCTTGAGACCATGTTTTTCCGTTGATGCTATTAACTGAGAAAAACCATCAATAGGTTTGAGCTCGTGAGCTTTATCCCGAAATTTTGATTCTTTTTCCTCTGCCAACTTCTCACCTTCCTCCGGTGATAAATTGGGTAACATATCTTTGATAATTTCTGGGTTTAGCCTACCAGTAAAACGAGACTTATAAATTTTTTCATCAATTTCTACGTCATACTCGAGAAGAATATCCCGCCAAATCTGGTAATGAATTGGGTCTGTATTGACGATTGTTCCATCCAGATCGAAGAGAATTGCGCTTAACATGCCTTCTTTTTAAGAGCTAAATAGCAGTTAATGTAAACAACAGTAAACATTATCTTTAGATATTTTACATTTTCTTGTTTCACTTCGTAATTATAACTGCAGTATTTTAGACAAACGTATATAAAATTGGATTATCAGCACATGTTAGAAAATAGTGCAAATAATTTATACATTTAGACATGCCGACCGCTAAAAAACTTTTTCGCATCAATAAGTTAAATGTACGAGTTTATAATTCTGATGCTGAGCTAGCAAGAGATGTAGCCCAAATAGTTCAGAAAACTTTAGATAGTATTCTCAAGGTTAGGGAAACAGCTAGAGTAATATTTGCCACAGGTAACTCTCAACTTAAATTTTTAGATGCTCTGACTAGTTTCAATGGTATTGATTGGTCACGGATTACTTGTTTTCATTTAGACGAGTACCTAGGGATTCATGCTGAACATCCTTCCAGCTTTCGCTACTATTTGCAGGAAAAGTTAGAGAAAAAAGTGAAGCCAAAACAATTTAATTATATTGAAGGGGATACCTTAGAACCTTTAAAGGAGTGCGATCGCTATACCAAATTACTTAATTCTCAACCCATTGATTTATGTTTGTTGGGGGTGGGAGCAAACGGACATCTGGGATTTAACGAACCGTCAGTTGCTGATTTTCAAGATTCTCAAGCAATCAAACTAGTAAAGCTAGACACGGTAAATCACCAACAACAAGTAACCCAAGGGCATTTTCCTAATTTGGAAAGCGTACCAAAATATGCTTTTACTTTGACCATTCCCACTATCTGTTCTGCGAAACAAATACTTTGTCTTGCACCGGGACAGAATAAAGCAAATGTTGTAAAGCAAATGTTGCAGGGAGAAATTACAAAAAATTTTCCGGCTTCTATTCTTCGTCAACAACCCCAAGCTACTTTATTTTTAGATGGAGATTCTGCAACTTTAGTTGATATAGGAATCCGGTTTGATTCTTGAAAGAGTTTTTAGGCTTTAGGCTTGCAACATAAGCTTTTGAGTCTCAGTATATTTTCAAAATTCAAATATGATTCCTATATGTAACAGATTTACGACTTGTACTAACTATTTTCAAGCTAATATCTATTACTCAATAACCAAACGCCAATACCTAATCCCCAAATAGTAGAATAAGGTACAGGTTTAAGCTGTAGGATGTGGAGGAAGGCAAATTGGATGAACTAAGGACAGCTCTAGAAATAGCTACTGAAGAGGAATTACAGGATTTGACCGCGATTTTGTTCAGTCGTAAATTTAATCCTCTTGATTATGTGAATACACCCGAACCAATAGAAATCCAAAGCCAAGATCGTCAAGCTTGGTTAGATTCTCTTGAAGAACGCTTCCGATTTTTAGCTGCAGATGGAATTACTGTTTTACGGGGAAAAACCAAACGAGTCACTTACCGCGAAGCAATTATTCAAGTCTGTAAGCACCTGAAAATTCCTTATTCAACTGAACTAACAACCATTGATTTGGAAGCTGAAGTATTTTTACACCTCCTAGGAAAAGTATGGAGGAAATTACCTAAGAGCGAACAGCATCAAATGACACTCCGCATCCAACGTCATTTGGCGCAGTCGGAACTCAAAGAACCTTTACCTTTGACATTGCAGCGCGATCCCTTGGGCTTAATTTTTAAAGCTGGTAGCGCCTTTGCTTTAACTTCTGTGGTGCAACCATTTTTACTCAAACATATTGCCCGTCAATTTGCAGCACATTTTGCAAGTTATCATGTTGCCAGACAAGCTGCAATTAAAGGTTCTGCGGCTGCAGTAAGTCAATTTAATAATTATGTCACTTTGCATATGGCTCGCCGGGGTATGGCTTTAAGCGCTGCTCGTTATGGTGCAATTCGCAGTACATTAACATTTTTAGGTCCGGTAATGTGGACGTGGTTTTTGGCGGATTTGGGTTGGAGAGCGATCGCAACTAATTATGGTCGTATAATTCCGACTATATTTGCTTTAGCTCAAATTCGTTTGACGCGCACAGAATGCTGGGAATTAGCTTAAAAAAACCTTTTCGACATCCAAACCCTGGTTTGCAGTTCTCCTGGAATTGCACTCAGTTAGGATTACTACTGTTACCTTTGTTTCCAACTCTAGGAGCTGTTACCCTGGGTTTGGCACTATTGACTGGATTAAAACAATTTCAGAAGATTGTCAACCGCCCAATTAATCAGGGCTTTGCTCTCCTGGGTCTAATTGTAATCATTGTTACTATTTTTGCCCAAGAACGAGTAGTAGCTGTGTTGGGCTTATTTAATTTGTTGCCATTCTTTTTGGCATTTATGGTCTTTGGAATTATTATTCAAACGACTATACAACTTCGACAGTTATCTTGGATCTTAGTTACTACGTCTTTACCAATAGTTTTAATTGGTTTTGGACAGTTATTTTTTGGTTGGTCTACCCCAGCAGAATGGGAAAATATTTTTGGATGGACAATCGCCGCAGGGGGAAATCCTGTAGGACGCATGGCTTCGGTATTTATGTACGCAAACATATTTGCCGGTTATTTGACGATTGTGTTTATTTTGGGTTTGGGTTTGTGGTTAGAATGTTTGCAAAGTTTAAATCTTCAAAGTTTAAATCTTCAAAATGTAAATCTTAAAGATGACAATCTCAAGAATTCAACTGTATATTCATTACCAGTCAAACCAGAGTTAATAACACGTATTTCGCCAAATTTTATTTTCCTGACAATTGCGGTTATTATTAATTTTGCCGCACTAATTTTAACTAATTCCCGTAATGCTTGGGTGATAGCCCTGTTAGCGTGTTTAGTTTATGCAATTAATCGGGGTTGGCACATTTTAGTTGCTGCTGTAACTGGATTTGCTAGTTTTGTATTATTAGCAGCTTTTGCACCTTTAGCGATCGCCAAATTCTTTCGCCGGATCGTACCAGAATTTTTATGGGCGCGTTTCAATGACCAAATGTATTCAGATAGACCAGTGGAGCTAATGCGTACTACCCAATGGCAATTTGCTTGGTCGTTAACTCAGGAGCGCCCTTGGACTGGTTGGGGATTAAGGAATTTTACTGCACTATATCAAGCCAAAATGCAAATATGGCTCGGTCATCCTCACAATTTATTTTTGATGCTATCTGCTGAAACTGGTTTACCTGCAACTATTATATTTTGCGGTTTAATTATTTGGATTTTGGTTGCAGGAATTAAAGTATTTATCAAATTTATTAACTACCAAAAGGAAGACCGGCTAATATTTTTTAGCTATATTGTAGTTCTGGGTGGGTTAATTTTATTTAATACCGTTGATGTTAGTCTTTTCGATTTACGTCTCAATACAATCTTCTGGTTGTTAATGGGTGCTGTTAGTGGAGTAACTTACAGGTATCAAAGAAATTAAGTAACAATTGGAGAATAAATAAAAATACTCCTAAAAAAAACTCCCTCCAAGAAAAAATTAGAGGGATTACTAAATTCAGAAAGGTTAAAGAGAAGGAAAAAAGTAGTTAAATTAAGTAAGTAGGCAAGAAAAAAGTAAACTTTGTAAAGAGATATAAAATACTCGTATTTGGCTCTTAGTAGCACTTTAGCGCTAAAGGTCTTACAACTTAATTGTTGTTTGACGATAGAAAAATCTAATAGTATTTACTGGAGTATGTTTATGAATCAGCAAACTTTTTTTCTAGCTGCAAATATTTGGGGACGCCAATTAATTCTTGGAATTCTTGGAATTTTATAAAATCGGGAAAATTCGCTGTAGTTCCTTCTGCTTTCAACTGACTCAGACAAGCAGTCATCACTTTTGTTACTGCTAATAAACCAGATAATGGGAAAAATACTATTTTAAAACCCATTTCTTGCAACTCAGAAGCTGAGAGTTGGGGAGTTTTACCACCTTCAACAATATTGGCTACCAGAGGTATATTAGGAAAAGTTGAAGCTATATTTTGCAATTCATCTTTAGATTGGGGTGCTTCAACAAATAATACATCTGCTCCAGCTTTGATATATTCCTTCCCACGACAAATAGCAGCTTCAAGACCCAAAGGTGCACGGGCGTCCGTACGAGCAATAATAACCAAACCACTGTCACCACGAGCTTCAACTGCAGCACGAATTTTATTCGCATGTTCGGTTTCAGATATTACTCGTTTGTTTTCAAAATGCCCGCATTTTTTAGGAGATTCTTGATCTTCTAAAATTACTCCTGCTAATCCTAATTGCACAGCATCCTTAACAGTCCGCATGACATTTAAGGCGTTACCATAGCCAGTATCCAAATCAGCAATTAGGGGAAGACTTATGGATTGGGCTATTCTTCCCACACTGTAGAACATCTCTGTGGCGCTCAAAAAACCGTAATCCGGTAATCCTAAAGTTGAAGCAGCAATTCCAAAACCACTTGTTGCAGCAACTTCAAAACCAACCTGTTCTACTATTTTGGCGCTCAGACAGTCATATACTCCCGGAATTACCAAAATTTCTGGACTTTCAAGCAATTTTCGTAGTTTATTCGCTGCAGACATCGGTATTTTTATTGTGAATATTTTGGTTGATTTTAAATATTTTGGATTTTGAATATTTTGGATTTTAAATATTTTGGATTTTAAATATTTTGGATTTTGAATATTTTGAATAACATTTAAGATAAATTTGGATTTATTACAAAATAATTTGCTTAATTAATTTGTAGGTATTTTTAGAAATTTTACCAGCAACAAAATATACTAGATGCTTTGTAACAGTAAACTTAGCACTAATAAGAATGTTAATCTAATTTGAGTTAAGTGGCTTAACTGGTAAAACTATACAAAAGTTAGCACCTTTTCCCAGCTTACTATGTAGTATTACCTTTCCATTATGAGCTTCTGCAATAATCTTGACGATAGATAATCCTAAACCAGTACCCTGGGAATTATAGATACTACTCGTACGAGCAAAGCGTTCAAAAATCCTTTCATGCTCTTGCTCATCAATTCCTTCTCCCGTATCGCGCACCCAAAATTTTACTGTATTTTGAGTAATTGAAGAACCGATTGCAATTGTATCAGTAGCTTTTGTATGTTGGATTGCATTTTGTATCAGGTTCATAAAAGCTTGTGTTAGCCGTTCGGGGTCTACTACAATATCTCCCATAGCAACTCGATCTAGACGCCAACTACGTTCTCCCGAAGCTTGAGCCTTAGCAAATAATTCTTCACTGAAACTACTAACATCAACTGTTTCTAAATTTAAAAAATCTGGACGTTCTGCTTTTGCAAGTATAATTAGATCTTCGACAAGTAAGTTCATCCGATCCAATTCATCAAATACCAGTGTGACATTTTTTTCCACTTCTTCTGGTTTGTCATCACATATCAGCTGCAAATACCCTTGAATAATAGTAATGGGAGTTCGTAGCTCTTGTCCTGCATCATTGATAAAATTACGTTGAGTAGTAAAAGCTGCTTCCAATCGATCCATCATGTCATTGAAAGTGCTTGCCAGATCTGCAAGTTCATCTTTACCATATACCGGAACTCGTTGACTTAAATCGGATTCACTAACAGAACGCACTGTGGTACTTAAAGAACGCAAAGGAGCTAGTACCTTTCCAGAAGCAATCCAAGCAAGCATCACAGCCCCTAACATAACCACACTCATCACTTGAAAGACAACTGCGGTCGCTTCAATTGCTTCTTGACGTTCGTCACCTACAGTGTGAGCGATGACAAATACTCCTAAATTCTCCCCTTGTATTTTTATTGGTTGAGTGATGTAGATTAGACCACCTAATTTGGGATCGGCTAATTCTTTTTCGCCTCTTTCTGGTTTAACTAATTTAGCCCAACGGCGCATTAATGCTGTATCTCGATCAAAAATTTCCGGTCGTCCTCGGGGATTTGATTTATAAAATTTTCCATCAACGAAAGTCATAAAAAATGTTTCATCTTCCGGAAGTTGTTCCCTCAAAAATAGTCTGAAGAAATCTTTTAGTTCTTTATGGGAAGATGGACGCACAAAACGAGGGTCGGAAACTTGACTTTTTCCGAAATTTGGATGTTTTGCTAAATCTGATGCAGATAATGAGGTTTGAGCTTCATTTTCTATCAATTTATTAAATACAAGTATTCTTTTGACCAAATCCTTACGAACCCGCTCATCAACGCGAATATATAATAACTCGCGAAATATTGGAATTGAGACGATGGAAATAATAGTGATAGTCAAAACATACCATACAAGAATACGAGTCCGAGTCGCCCAAAACAATCCTCGCTTGGGAGCAGAAACTTTCGCAATTTGTCTTTTGTTAGACTTACTTGTAAATAACGCTAAATTTAAATGCAATTCTAATAATCCTATTTTTTCTATAGTTTTTATGCTCCCATCAAGTATTATTTTTCGACATCCGGTAGAATTGAAAACATACTAGTAATATTTAAGACAGCAGTAAATATTAAAAAATCAGTGACAAAGCAAATAAGGGTTTAAAACCATCAAGTTTACAATTAGCAAGCTGGTTAAAAATGTAATGTTGTTTTCTCTAATACAATTAATATGTATTAAAGAAATACTACTAATTAAGATACATTATGATTAATTCTAGATGCCCCGAACAGAATTTTTATAAATATTTATTATTTATTTTTTAGAAATCTTTTTTAATAAATACAGTAGCACTTTTGGCGGATTCCAAGATTGTAATCAATCCGCTACCGGGATGAACTGCACCACCAACCCAATATAATCCCCTGGTATTATGAGAACGAATAGGAGGACGGAAAGGACCGAGTTGATTCCAATTATGACTGAGATTGAAAACCGCACCGAGATGAACTTTATAGTCATCGACCCAAGTTTCTGCAGTATAACAAGTTTCTGTTACGATATGTTTCTCTACATCTTTGAAACCCAATAGATGCATTCTGTTGATAATAAAATCACGATAGGATTTTTGTTTGCTTTGCCAATCAACATTATGGGAAGTATTGGGGATTGGAACTAATACATATAAGGTGCTGTGACCTTCAGGTGCATTACCCGGATCGATGATACTGGGATTACATACATAAAAAGAAGGATTTGTTTCATCTAGCGCCGAATCATCTAACCAGGGTTTTTGTCGTCTGCGAATGTGTTCGGAAAGATAAATTTGATGGTGGGGTAAATCTTCGTAGCGTTTATCTATTCCCAAATACAACATAAATGTGGAACAAGAAAATTGCATGCGATCGAGTTTTTTATCAGTGTAGCGGCGATCGCGGGCTGAATCTGGCAATATATTTTTGACTGCATGGGCAAAATCTGCATTCACTACCACTGCATCGGCTGGAATTTTCTTTCCGTCTTTTAATTCAATACCTTGGGTTTGACCATTTTCAATCCAAACTTGTTTGACAGGACTTTGTAAATTAATGGTGACACCTAGATCTGTTGCAGCTTTACCCATCGCAGCTGCAAGATTACGAAAACCTCCTTCAGGATGCCATACCCCATCAGCAAATTCCAAGTAAGGAATCAAACTAAAAACGCTGGGGGAAAGAGTTGGATGCATCCCCAAATATTTGGAAGGATAACTCAAAGCATAAACTAAGCGATCGTCTTGAAAAAAGCGCCAACAATGCTGATATAAACTTTCCCAAGGACGAAACGGTATTGCAGCAAGAATTTCATCGAGGCGTAAATAACCTAAGATGGAACGCGGTGGAGTACCCAAATAAGCGTTATAACTAGCATCGTATTTGCGAATATGTTCTCCATACCAACGTTCAAAAGCTGCGGGTAGATCGGGACGCAGTGCTGCTAGTTGGGTTTTGAAAGCATCCAAATCGGATGTTAGATCGAGTTGAGTATTATCCCAAAAGCAAATCCGAGTATTAGGTTCTAAACGTTTAAAGGTAATATAATCAGATAACTTTAACCCGGAATCCGCAAATAAATCTTCGTATAAACGGGGTACTTGTAAAATTGTTGGTCCAGTATCAAATCCATAAGCTCCATCATTAAAGCCGCGCATCCTACCACCGACTTGATCGGCTGCTTCAAAGATTTGTACCTTGTAGCCCAAATTGGCTAACCTCATGGCTGTGGCTAAACCACCAGGTCCTGCACCGACAATAATGATTTGTTTGGATTGCTTGTTTGACATTTTGCTCGGATCGAAATCTAAAAAATTATAGATATAGCAATCATATTTGATTCGTGGACAGATTATTTAGGATTGCTATACCCAGAAGGTCAAAATTAACGGGATGACGAAAAATTTTTGTTGCACCTTCCCGATCCCAGTATTCAACTTGATTATTGATATTCATAACCCAAAATCTCATAAAGACGTAGCAATGCTACGTCTCTACATTATTTTCTGGAACTGTATTTTCTGGAACTGTATTTTCTGGAACTGCGAACAATATCTTTTGAGTCAACCACCAAAACGAAAATACATCAATCAGAAAGTACGTTGACTGATGCTACTTTACACCAAAGTAAGCAGCTAATTCTTCAGAACCACCTACCAGTTTACCGTCTATGAATACTTGGGGAGTTGTAGTCGCATTCGCAACTGCTTTTAAGGTACGAGTGGAATAATCTTTACCTAAGTTAACTTCTTCATAGGTCAAGCCATTTTGCTTCAACATTTCTTTCGCACGAGCGCAGAAAGGACAGCCAACTTTAGAAAAGATGAAAACGTTTTTGGGTTGAACTGCTTTGGGGTTAATGTAATTGAGCATGGTTTCCGCGTCGGAAACTTTGAATGGATCTCCTGGTTCTTCTGGTTCAATAAACATCTTTTCCACTACCCCATCGTTAACCAACATGGAATAACGCCAAGAACGCTTACCAAAACCTAGGTCTGACTTATCAACCAGCATTCCCATCCCTTCAGTAAATTCACCGTTGCCGTCAGGGATCAATATTACATTATCTGCTTCCTGATCTTTTGCCCATTCATTCATGACAAAAGTGTCGTTAACGGAAATACAAACAATTTCGTCAACACCATTTTCTTTAAAAACACCAGCTAAGTTGTTGTAACCTGGTAAGTGCGCTGACGAACAAGTAGGAGTAAAAGCTCCAGGTAAAGAGAAAACGATTACTTTTTTCCGGGAAAATAAATCATTTGTGCTTACGTCAACCCATTGACCATCTCTACGGACGCGAAAATTAACTGCAGGAACTTTTTGTCCTTCTTTATTAGGAAGCATAAATTTATCTCCTTAGTATTTACATTAATTTCAATCCCATTAACTTAAGCGTACTCGTAATGATTATGAGTTGTCAAGCACAAATGAGATAGTTTTTAGGAGTTAGTGTTTTTTCGGCAAAAGGCAAAAATTTAGATAGACAGATGTGGAGAACTAAAAGTATTTTATTCGTTCTGTTCTGATAATGGCGCATCAATATCAAACTCAATTATTTACACTTTCAGGAATTGTAGTTTGAGACCTATCGGTAAGGGTAGATTCTGCTTTGGGTATCGCATAGATTTTTTCGCTGATTAACAGATTCTATGTGGAGAGAAGTGCAAATGCATTTTCTGTTCAAGGAGCACCAGTCTAGGATTTGCTGGGAATCGCGGACTACTTAACTTTCCCCCGGAAGCGGAAGAAACCATAGGAATTAGTCGGAACTCCGGGGGCGGTGGCGTTGGGGATATTGCCTAGATTAATTACTACTGCACCATTAGTATTTTCACCACCACAATTTATATTAGGATAAACTGTTGTCGGATCTACTCCCGGAGCAAAATATTGACCTGCATCACCATCTTTAACATTGGTCAGGGATTGAATAATATTGTTGTATTGCCAGATTATTCCTCGGTCTGCAGTTCCCAAACCACTGCTTCCTTGGGTAGGAAAATCATTAAAGGCTGTGGGGAGAAAAGTAGTATTTTCCGGCACACGATCGCAAAGTAAGACTGTTTGAGCTTCTGTGTCTCCCGATGAGAGGTAGTAAATGGTATATTCAATTTCATCTTCTGGATCTACTTGACCGCCGTTAATACCACCGATGAGGAAAGTACTGGTAGTTTTACCTGTGGTATTAGGCCATTTATCCGTATCCTCTTGGGATTGAATAGGGGGATTAGCACCCTCGAGTTCGTTGTCATCGTAGCGATCGCTATCATCTTGGTTGTAAGTACTCAGGTCGTCGCCGCTATTGGTAGTAGTATTACCGTTGATGGCTGTGATACGTTTGACAAGTAATACTGTGGGGTTAAGGTTAACTATGATATTTGCACCGATAAAGCTGAGGATTTCCGTATCTGCATCATCATTGTAGTCATCATCTCCCACAATGACTAATACCTGACTGACGCGGGGGGTAGAACTATTATCGACAAAACCTACCCAACGAGTCGATTTATTACCACAACCAATATTTATCGCCGTAAAACCATTGCTATCGATATTACCGCATTCGTTTTGATTCACGACTTCTGGATCTGGTGCATTACCATCATAGAGGTTTGTCGGTGGAATAGGGATGTCGTTCCCGATGCGGTTTCCAAAACTATCCAATAGCCTTAAAATTGCTGGAGTTCCATCTGTGGTGCGGGTTTCTAAGTCACCAAACCAAGCTCCAAAGGATTTCACAGGTTGGTCGAAGGTAAAACGGACAGCAAAACGGCGGTTATCTTTACTCGATGCAGTAGTTTGGTTCCAGAATGCAGGCTGGTCGGTAGTATTATTTAAGCTGGTGGGACGGGGAGAATTAGATTGAAGGGTATTGCTAGTACTGAGGGTAGGAGTGGAGCTAGAAGCATTAGTTATCCCCTGACAATCAGCAAAGCTACCGATGGGTATTTCCACTAACTCAACAGTAGTATTGGCACTGGTAGATATACTGGGATCGAAATATCTGAAGCTGTTAACATTACCTGGGGTACTAGCTCGACCAAACCATGGTTCAATTACACCACTGCTTGGAACTCCAACTGCTTGACTCCAATCATCATCTAAAGCATCTGTCAGTTGACGGCTTGCAGAGTTATTATTTTTAACTTCGTCGCTGATATAAGCAGTAATTGCAGAGTCAGGAACCCCATCCCCAAGAAGACAAGAACCTAAAACTGTTTGCTTGCTGGTGACTGTATTAGAATTCACGCTGCGGGTATTACTTGCTTGGTCAGGATCTTCAAAGGAAACAGTAGCGGTGTTTTCAATTGTAATTTCCACCGTAGCCCGAGCAAGGTTGGGCAAGATCCAATCCCAATTAACGGTAATAAATGTCAGAGCGGTGAATAAAAATTTTGGCAAATAATGGCTATATTTACGGTAGAGTCTGTATTTACGGTAGAGTCTGTGATGATGATAATTATTTGCCATAACAGATGATTACTGGTGCTGATGGCGAAATTAGAATAGGATTGGGTTTAATATTCCCATTCTAAATATTCCCAAAAGCAATCAAAATCTATCAAATATCATGGTGAAGTGCTGGCTGGTGCTGAATCTTGTTGTAAATACCGATTCTTGTTTACCGGTAAAGGAACAGAACCCTGGATAGCCCCTGCTCCTCTTCTACCCTGCTTATTCAACTTTGCCCCGGAAGCGTACAAAACCGTAGGAATTAATCGGAACCCCAGGAGCAGTAGCATTAGGTATGTCACCCAAGTTAACAACTACTGCACCATTAGTATTGTCACCACCACAATCAATATCGGGATAAACTGTTTTCGGATCTACGCCAGGAGCAAAATATTGACCTGCATCACCATCTTTAACATTGGTCAGGGATTGAATAATATTGTTGTATTGCCAGATAATTCCTCTGTCTGCAGTATCTAAACCACCAGTGGCTTTATTGGTTTCGCCATTAAAAGCTGTGGGGATAAAGGTAGTGTTTGTGGGAACGCGATCGCAAAATAGTACGCTCTTAGCTTCTGTATCCCCTGCAGAAAGGAAGTAAATGGTATATTCAATTTCATCTTCTGGATCTACTTGACCGCCGTTAATACCACCGATGAGGAAAGTATTAGGATCGGGCCATTTATCGGTATCTTTTTGTGGGTCTGTATCGCTAGCAGGGTCGGGAACTGTAATGGTGTTGTCATCGTAGGGATTACCACCTGTATTTAGGTTGTCTTGTTCGTTGATATAGCCTGAAAGGTCATCACCATTATTGGTAGTAGTATTACCGTTGACAGCTGTTATACGTTTGACTAGAAGTACGTTGGGGTTACTGGAAACTGCGATCGCAACTGTCACATCTTGACTATAACTAGCTTCCTGACGATGATTGGTAGCATCCCCATTTATCGGAGTACCATCAGTCTCACCCGTTGTATTATCTGGATTATCCTGAGTGTAAACATCATTGGTACCTGCAGCGTAAACTTGGTTTTGAGTCGCCGCAGAATTATCATTACTTCCCGTATCACCCATAACCACAGTTACTGTATCTCCATCACTTAAGTTGGAATCAGCTTTGATGGGTACCCGAATTGTAACTGTACCATCAGGGGGAATAGAACCGTTGGGTAAATCTAAAGCTGCAGCATCCCCCGTACTAATTCCACTATTGGGAATACTTACAGGGGAACCACTCAAATCAACTGCAGCGGTTGCACCGGAACCATCGGGGTCATATTCAATAATTTCAATATTTCCGTTTAAGCTACCATTGGTAACATTACTTGGTATACCAGGAATAAAGAATTGTGTCGGGTCGTTACCAACGTTAGTAATTTTATATGTAAAGTAAATAATATCGTCTGGATTTATTTCATTATTGCCTTGATTTGCCCCAGCACCACTGACACCGCTGGGGGCTTCCTCGGGAACAGCAGCCTGAGTGATGGTAATACCAGCAACTTCAGCAACTGTGACTGTAACAGTGTTAGATTCAATCTGTTTTTCTGTACCATCACTGGGGTCAGTAAAACTACCAGTTGCTTGGTTGTCAATCACAGTCCCAGGTGCAGGACTCGCGGCTAATACGGGTAACATTGGCAGAAAAGTGCTGCTAGAAAATAATACCGTAACTAACAGGGAACGATAATCATAATTGCTTTTTTTCTGTCTTCTTTGTTTATTTTTCGGTTTCTTTGGGGTAACTGGGAATCGGTTTAATTTGGAGTTTAATTTAAATTTATTATTTAGCATATATACTGATTTATTAGTTATTTATAACACTTTTATACTTAACCCACCAATTAATGATTTTGTTAATATTTTCTGGGTGGATATTCGTTTCAATTTTGGTTTGTCGTGTAGAGACGCGCCAGAGGCTAACGCCGACGCCGCAGGCTCTGGCGCGTCTCTACATTTGGCGTCCTACATTTGGCGTCCTACATTTGGCGTCTCTACATTTGGCGTCTCTACATTTGGCGTCCTACATTTGGCGTCCTACATTTGGCGTCCTACATTTGGCATTTCTATATTAGTTAGGGGTCAACCTTGGTGGTAAACCGGAAGAAACCATAGGAATCATTAGGTGTACCCGACCCTGTGGAACCGGGCATTGTTGACAAATTGGGACTTCCAGTAGTGCCAGTAATATCAATTACTAGTGTTCCATCATCATTTGCACCCTTTAAGAAGCAATTCGCTGGTATAGAACCTCCAGCAGCAATAAACTCGGCGCGATCGCTAGCATCATTAGCCGCAGTTAAATCTAATACAGCGCTGGTTCCTAACTGTAGCTGTACATCTGCATTTGCACCATAAGCAGTATTTTTGAATGTTTGATTGGGTAATAAGCGATCGCAGATTTTCACATTATCGGCATTTCCCGCACCAGAATTGAGAAAGTAAACTGTATATTCAATTTCATCACCTGGTTTAACTTTCCCTGCATCCAGGGCACCTAGTAAGTAATTACTCGGCCAGTTAGAATGGTTGTCATCATCTTTGCGAGTAGAAACCGTATCATCGACAAAGGTATTTAACACCGTGTTGTCATTGGGATTTTGAGTGCGATCGCCATTGATGGCAGTGATGCGCTTGACTAGTATGACATCTGGGTTGTTAGTAACTGGAGCTTCTGATACCGTTATCGTTGTGCTATCATTCTCTTCTGGTGTATCCGGATCATCACTCGTGCCACTAAACGTATCACTTGTTGTTTTACTTTCATAGTTAATTGTTGCCTGGTTTGCCAAAGAATCAGGCGCTGCAAAGTTCGGATCGATTTTCACCTTAAACTGCACTGTAACGGTTTCACCAATATCGACCAAGCCCCCTTGGGTCGCACTAGCTCCTGCACCTGTGCGAATTATAATCCGGTTATTAGCACTGTCATACTCTGCCTCGTCATCCCCAGCGATATCTGTTTTAGTGCCGACATTTGCAGCTTCTGGATCGGCTACAATTTCCAATGAGCCAGGGACAAAAGTTGTACCAGTTGGAAGTGAGTCACTTAGGACAACATCTGCAGCCCCATCATTACCGGTGTTAGTATAACTTATTTCATATTCGATATCTTCCCCAGGTAGAAAGTCGCCTCCATTCACATCTACTGCTCGCTTGGTAAAGGTGCGCGTCAACTCAGGTCGGAAAATATCAACAGCAAAGGTAAATACCCCTGGATAATATTGGTCACCGACGGTCGTAAAGCCTAGAGTTGCACTATTATCACCGTTATTAACAGAACCTGACACATCAATCAAATTAATATCGGTACCAAACATATTGCTATAAGAAGGATTGCGCCCTGAAATGTTACTTCCAAACTGAGTTGCATTACTATTCCAAAACTCATTACTGGGGTTAAGCGCATCACTTATAGATATACCATTAAACAGAAATTGATCGCCCGAGATATCTAAATCTCCTTCATAAGCAACAACACCTGCTTCCGCACGAATTGCTCCTGTTGTTGGTGTAGTAAAACCACTAACGGTGGTAGAGCGCGGAGCATCTCCATTTTGCTGGCGAATAAAACCGTCGTAGACCGTCAAGTTACGCATGGATTCTGTGGTATCTTCGTAAACCACCACCAGTGACCAAGAACCGTAGCCTTTTTGTCCCTGGGCAGACTGAATATTACCAACTGTATAAGTACGGGTACTCCCACCTGCTTGTTCAGCCACTAGATTGGTGACATCAACAAATCCCTGATAGACACCCCCCGTACCACCAGCAGTTCCATCGGCATCAGTATCTAACTGAGTTGCTGTAAGGGTTTGATAGGCACCTGACCCAACCTTAAATTTTACCTGGTTACGCAGACCTGCACTGGGCGCAGCCTGACCACTAGGAATATATAGATCGTAATCCCCCGAGTAACCATAAAATCGCTCGTCGGGGACGACATCGGTCGTACCGCTCCAATACAGCCCAGCAAAGGTGATTTTAGCATTGGCTGGTAAAGTAAAGGTAGAAGAACTAGAGCTAAAAGTTGAACTATCGCCGTCTGTATCAACATACACCATATATTGGGCGTCGTTAATATTGCCTGGATCGCCTGCGGGGTTGGTTCCCCCCGAACGGTTACGTGCCCCACTACAGGTAGAGTTTGAAAAATTAATGGGTGGAATACCATAGTTATAGTACAAATAACCAATCAAAGAACCCGAAGTATCAGAACAGGTCATGGTTGAGTTACCGATAATACGAATACTTCCTTGCTGGTCTACTTGATAACGTATAGCAAAATTGCGGGCAATTCCCCCGGCTTCTACAGATGGAGCAAGACTCAAGGTAGCAGCTAAGGGTATTAATGTTGCTACGCCACGTTGAAACCAACTCAATGAGCAACTGTGCTGACGATTGGCAATTTTAGGAATTTCATACAACTCCAATTTTTCTTTTCCAGTATTTGTATCTAAGTTTTTTTTGTTGTTTGCGTTTCTTATTTTTCTTTTATTAGATAAGATTTGTAGATATTTCAATAAAAATTTCATTGTTTTATACCCAAAAAATTACTAGTAATAAAAACTCTTCACAAGTTAAATATTTATAATAGGTAAATTATTTGAATTATTTTATATTTTTAGTTTCGCTTGTAATAAAAAATACTTCATTGTATGTGCGCGCAATTACTCATTTTTTGGTGAATTCCTTGTAGAGACGCGCCATGGCGCGTCTCTACATTATTCAAATTTTGCGTCTCTACATCCATAAATTTGTGGGTTGATTTTTGTCTTCATCCCATTTGCTAGGATTATTAATGATATATTCTCGAATTCGATCTAAAGAATCATCAGCACGAATGATATGTTCATAATATCGGGGCTGCCATGCAAAATTATCGTGACCATTTTTACGGCACCAACGTGTCACGCTAGATTTGTATGCATTGATAATCGTTGGCAAAGAACCAGATTTTAATGGACCAAATTTATTCGTTTTGCCCACAGTTTGTAGAGACGCGCCATGGCGCGTCTCTACGTTATTGGGGTTTCGCGTCTCTACGTTATTGGGGTTTCGCGTCTCTACGTTATTGGGGTTTCGCGTCTCTACGTTATTGGGGTTTCGCGTCTCTACGTTACTGGTGTTTCGCGTCTCTACGTTATTGGTGTTTCGCGTCTCTACGTTATTGGTGTTTCGCGTTTCTAGAACTGTAGGACGGTCAATAATAACAATACCGTGGACGTGATTGGGCATAATCACATATGAATCTATGTGAGTATTTTGAAAATGATTAGGAATATCTACCC
The DNA here is from genome assembly GCF_030065675.1 of Mastigocoleus sp. MO_188.B34. Taxonomy (GTDB): domain Bacteria; phylum Cyanobacteriota; class Cyanobacteriia; order Cyanobacteriales; family Nostocaceae; genus Mastigocoleus. Next base: position 36,814 of record NZ_JASJDK010000057.1, read on the forward strand.
AGAATTGTTTCGCAATTTCTCCGATGGGTGATAATTGCATTTGACCCGAAACCACACAACCAAAATAATCGATAGATTCTTTAGTACAAATTGTCACAAAATACCAACCATTAGCCCCATAATCACGATTTGGTAAACGGATGGATCCTACACGATATTTGTTTTTAAATTTTGGTTGGGTCATATCGTTTAATTTTGATTATTTATGTGATTATTTATTGGTGTAATCAGTATTCCCATATCGTATGGTCATGTCGTTTTTATTTTGGTTGGTCGTGTAGAGACGCGCCATGGCGCGTCTCTACATTGTTTATTGGTGTAACGAATATCCTCAGGTTTATTTTTCTATTTGCAAATCTTCCTCTTGGCTGTCAAAAATGATATCTATCCCCCTAACATCGAAGAAACTTATTTCCACCCGACGATTACGAGCATATTCAACCCGATCGCTTTCGTCTGTAAGTAATTGACGTTCTCCAAAGGAACGGATAGTCATTCTTTCGGGAGCTATACCTTTTTTAATCAGATATTTTCTGGCGTTATTTGCTCGTCGTTTCGCTAAATCTTGGTTATAAGCAACGCTAGCACGGGAGTCGGTATGACCTTGAAGTTCAATGACGATAGTGGGATATTGTTCTAAAACTTCAGCAACTCGATCTAAAACTTGGGTGCTCTTTGAACTAATAAAATCTTTATCTAAAGCAAAGTGAATATTTCTCGGTACTCGCAAACGGATCGGTGCTGGTGGTAATTCGGGGTTAATTTCAGGAATTGGATCGGGAAGCGGTTCAGGTTCCGGTAATGGGATCGGCTCAGGTATTGGTTCAGGAGTTGGAGGAGGAGGTTGAGGACGACTGGTGCATTGGGGTATTTCTGCTGCTTGTGGTCTTTTGACAGGTTTTTCACCAATTTGTGTAACCACAACTGCATTTGCTGCAGGTTCGGAGGTACCGTCTTTAGGTAAAGTTGCAATCGCACTCACCATATCTCCTGGCTCTAAATTTTCTAAAACCGTCCCAAATCTACCTTTTTCATTGGTTTTGACCTTAGCGATGATTTTTCTTAGAGGAGAATAAGCGGGGTATGAGTCTACAGATTGTTTGCTATTGGAAGTAACACGATAAATATCAATTTCGGTTCCAGGATCGGCTTTTCCGTCAAGGTAAACTTTACCATCAAGAATCATAAACTCTGGACTGAGAAACTCGGGAGCATTAATCCCAGCATTCCCTGTATCTAAACGACGGTTTTTAGAGTCACGGGGTGGGTTGGGTCCATCACCTTTTTGAAAATCACGAACTCCAGCATTATGTCTGGCGTTGAGGTCAATACTTAATCCTTCGATATTAGCAAAACTGTTATCACGAATTATATTACCTCGGCTTTTGGGGTAAGAAGTGACCGTAACCCCGGAACCAACTTGATTAGTAATTTTATTATTTAACACCTGATGATTATTACCCATCAAGTATACTGCAGCCCGTCGCAAACGTCGCCCGTTAAATTTAATTTGGTTATCTTCAATTCTTACCGAACCTTCAGGCTTGAATAAAAATATACCACTGCCATCATTACCACAAATCAAATTAGAGGTGATTTCTGAGCGAGCAATTGAACCATCTAACCTGATAGCATCAGGCATTCCTGCAACACCATTACCAACAAGAATATTTTCTCGGACTTGCATATCATCTGCCCGGATACCAGTAATTATTGCACTTCCATCATGATGTGCAATGCGGTTGCGAGTAATTTTCGTCCCTACCGCATTAAATACAGATACCCCAAAAGCGGAAGTAATTTCAGGAACTTTTTCTTCAGTGTTAATGCCGAGCCAGTTATTCTCAATTACAACATTTTTGGGTGGTTGTAGAGATTTGAAATTTGGTTTTCTTGTCCCAGAAGAAGAGTTTTCTGGATAAATTATATTTGAGATAAAAATATCTGCAGGGGGTGTACTTTCGGTGGAACCATGTTCGGAGGTAAAACCATATAAACTTAGTCCCCGGATAGTGATATTATCTGCAACTACAGTTAAACCGCGAAATATTTTCTGATTGTCAGCGGGGGTAATTTCTACTATGGGGATGGGAATAGCAATTTCCGCTGTTGCAGATTTATTGGGTTCGTATCCCGGTTGAGTCGTACCATCAATAATCAATCCAGGAGCTTTGAGGGGAGGTAAAATTGACTTTAATGCAATAGTGGTTTGTCCTTGAGGTAAGTTAAATTCAATTTGTGAGGAACATTGATTACCTTTAGAGACATTGCATTGCAACGTCTTTACGAAAGATCTTTCGGTCTGAGTGAGTTCATTTAAAGGTAAAGTACCGCTAACAATTTCAATTGCTTCTCGCAAAGTCAAAGTATTATCAGCTTGAATCGCCCCATCTTCGTTGCTGTTGACTACAACACGCACCCGTTGTAGAGACGCGCCATGGCGCGTCTGTACATTGTTTATTTGTCCATGGCGCGTCTGTACATTGTTTATTTGTCCATGGCGCGTCTGTACATTGTTTATTTGTCCATGGCGCGTCTGTACATTGTTTATTTGTCCATGGTGCGTCTGTACATTGTTTATTTGTCCATGGTGCGTCTGTACATTGTTTATTTGTCCATGGTGCGTCTGTACATTGTTTATTTGTCCATGG
>NZ_JASJDK010000190.1 GCF_030065675.1 Mastigocoleus sp. MO_188.B34
TAGGACTTACGCAACTGGCATATTTTTCCTGTAGGGTGTGTGACGCTGTGAAAATATCTGAACGTAAGAATCAGACTTATAGCGTCACGCACCAACCACCAATTGTGACACTTGCGTAAGTCCTGTGATATTTTCAGATATTCTCAAACATACGAGATTATTGTGAAGTGAAGAACTCCCCAGTAAATTTCAAGGCTAATTAACACACAAACAGTAAGTGGAGTAAAAATATCTGAGGATGATTTAATAAATAAAATGGGGCGATCCTTTAAAATATTGCCACTTATCCTGAGAAACACCTCACTTCTTTTATCAGCTAATTATGAATCAAGTACTGCGTTGCTTATATAAAACTTTAAGATCAGATCGTATGATGAGTGTGTAGCTCCGATTCCAAAAACCTTTTGTTATTGGACAGGGTCAATCAACAGAATGTTACTTTTCCCAAACAAACAATCATAAATATAAGGTTGCGACAAAATCTTGATATTCCGCAGGTTAACTAGATGCAAAATACCCGTCTTAATAACTTAGTAGATGCTGTCCTTGTTCGTTTACGACGATGGTTCTTCAATCCTTGGCGACGAATATCTTTGCTGATCATCACTTTTCTATTCGGATTTTTTCTGAGTACAGCACTTACTACAATTGCTGGTCAAGAAGGTGATACAGATATTTTAATCTCTGGTATCTTAGTACTAATGATGGAAGTTACCAGCAGAGCATTTTATATCCGCGCTTGGAAAGATAGACGTGCGTTATGGATAGAACTGCTAAACTCTCTGAAAATCGGTTTTACCTACGGTATATGTGTTGAAGCCTTCAAACTCGGATCGTAGTTTTTTCTACTTACAAGTAGATATTTGTAAGTAAAGATTTATAAGTAAAGATTTATAAGTAAAGATTTATAAGTAAAATATCGTTTTGCGTGCCAATTTTCAGGTATTCAAACTATGAATTCTTGGCTGAGAGAAATTTTAACAGCAGAAATACCAAATAAAAATTGCCTGCAAGAAGCAATAAAAGCAACATTAGCAAATAAATCAGCAGCACAAGCCTTTGATATTACAGCAGTCAACGTCAGCGATCGCATCCAACAACGCTGGGAATTATTTAAGTCTACAAGTCCTGATTTCAGACGATTTTGTCAAACTAAGTTACAAAAAAATTTAGAAATAGAAGTAGAAGAAATGCTCCCAGTTTTTTGGGACTATTGGTTACCTATAGCAATCCAAATTGCAGAAAAGCATAAAGAATTACAACGCCCTTTTATTCAAGGAATTTTGGGAGGACAAGGAACTGGTAAAACAACCACTTGCGCGATCCTTAGCTTAATTCTTTCAAAATTAGGTTATCGAACCCTGAGCTTATCCATTGATGACCTGTATAAAACTTATGAGAAACGCTTAGAACTGCAACAGCAAGACCCCCGACTAATTTGGCGTGGTCCACCAGGAACTCATGATATAGAAATTGCTTTAAAGTTATTCGATCAAATTCTTCATAACCAAAGCCCCTATGAAGTACCTCGTTTTGATAAATCATTACATCATGGAGCTGGCGATCGCACAATTCCAGAAATTGTCGAACATGTAGATACTATTTTGTTTGAAGGTTGGTTTGTTGGAGTCAGACCAATTAACCCAGAGTTATTTAACAATCCACCCCATCCCATTGTTACGGATGAAGATAAAATATTTGCTCGGGACATAAACGCCAAATTATTTTATTACTTACCACTCTGGGAAAAATTGGATAGTTTGATAGTTCTTTATCCAGTTAATTATCGCTTATCCGTGGAATGGCGCAAGCAAGCAGAACAACAAATGATTGCTAGTGGAAAATCGGGAATGTCCGATCCAGAAATCGAGCAATTTGTTAATTATTTTTGGCGTTCCCTGCACCCAGAATTATTTATTACCCCCTTATTAAAATCAGCCAAATTGGTAGATTTAGTTATTGAAATTGAAGCAGATCATAGCTTTAGTAAAATTTATCAGCCACTGGAAGCTTGATCGATTACCATTACCAATTACCAATTACCAATTACCAATTACTCATTCTCCTGAATTTTCTCAACTAAATCATAAAATGGCTGCCAATTATCTTCTTGAGTTATTGGTTCCCAAACGGACTCAATAACTGGTCTTAATATTACTGCTTTTGGGTTATGTCGATTCAAACATCGAGCAATACTAGCCATTTCTTCAGCAGAAGAATTTGTCAAAATCCGATGGTAGGTACCAGTCCAATTTAAAAATAACTCCGATGAACCTAAGGATTGTCCAATTTCTGACTGACCAAGGATCGCACTTGCATTATCTTGCCATTCATTAGAAAAACCAGTAGCTAGATCGGCAAAAAAGTCATGATAACTAATTGGATAATGCTTTAAGAACTCGATTGTATTCTTTAGAAGTTCGTTCCCATCTTCTATGGACAATGACTCAAAACCGAGTTTTCTCAACATTAAACTTCGATATTGAATTGCATAATAATCATCAAACTTTGCTAACCCCGCACTCATATCTGCTAAATCAATTACAGCCATCAAAGGAGTTTGCAACATCTCCAAATTTAACTTACAAATACTTGGTTGATGACCGTAGCAATAACGTCGGTAATAGTCAAAATAAGCTGCAGTAAAATAGGGGTCGTAGCTGGGAATAAAAGCATAGGGACCATAATCAAAACTTTCCCCAGTTATTGACATATTGTCCGTATTCAGAACTGCATGACAAAAACCCGCAGCCATCCATTGAGCAACTAGTTCTGCTACTCTTTGAACTAGATCGGCATAAAATAAAGCGTATTTTTCTTGTTCTCCTACTAAATGAGGATAATAATATTCGATGACATGATCTAAAAGTTTTTTAGTCAAGTCTGGGCGTTGAAAATAATGCAAACGCTCGAAGGTTCCAAAACGAATATGGGAACGACTCATCCTAATCATCACTGAGGAACGAGTAGGAGAAGGTTCATCACCTCGCCACAAGGATAAACCTGTTTCAACTACACTTAAACAACGGGAAGTTTTCACTCCCATACGATGAAGCATTTCAGCAGCTAAAACTTCTCTTACCCCACCTTTGAGGGTTAACATTCCATCTCCACCCCGAGAATAAGGAGTTTTACCAGAACCTTTAGTTCCAAAATCGTAGAGTTCGCCATCAATTCCGCGCAATTGTCCGTAAAGAAAACCCCTCCCGTCACCCAATCTTGAGTTATACTCACCAAATTGGTAACCATGATAACGTAGTGCTAGCAAGGGTTTGCGCTGCTCGAACTCACCAAAAGCGACGGTAAAATGTTCGTCTGTAATGGTCTGTGGGTCTAAACCCAGGGCTGGCAAAAGTTTATTATTTCGCCAGCGCAAAATATGTTGGGGAAATTCTGCTGCTGCGACTTCATCGTAGTAATCATCCCCCAAAGATTCCAACGCGGGTTCGTAGTTAAGGTTGAGAAAGGGGTTGCTAAAGATTTTGTGGTTTGAAGTTTCAGCCAGAGTCATTAGAAACAAAAATTTATCTATTCTTCTCTAAATATTATCTGTTAATTATTCTAGGGAAGAAGAACATAAAGAAAGAGATGCGATCGCGCCAATGCGCAGTAATGTTTTATTTTTGATCGCAATCATCAACTCTTAGAGATTGCATTGATAATTATGATTAATCAAACTAGTAAGAATATGGTCTTCCCACTTTCCGTTAATTACTAAATAGTCTCTTGCATAACCGTCCACTACAAAGCCTAGCTTTTTGAGTAAATTCCCACTGCGTTGATTGTGAGGCATATAATTTGCCATTATGCGGTGCATATTTAACGAGTTAAATACATATTTGATTGCTGCTTCAAGTCCTTCTCTCATGTAGCCTTTACCCTGTTCTGCTTCTGCGATGCTGTATCCTAAGGTACAATACTGTGCGGCACCTCTCACAAAATTACTAAAATTAATTGAGCCAATAATTTTACTTTGGTTAGTCCTGAGGATTGCAAACAACCTTAGTGAATTATCGTTAATAAAACCATGGATATTTTTCTCAACTTGTTTTTCCCAAAATTCATAAGTGAAGAAATCTTCTGCCCATATCGGATAAAAGGGAGTCAGATATATCTTATTTTCTGTATAGTAACTTAATACTTTAGGTATATCTTCTTGCGTTGCTAGTCGCAATAATAAACGTTCTGTGTTTAACAATGGTAATTCTTTCATAAAATTAATAAATGCCAAAATAAATATGAATTGACTGATTATTCCAGCACATGACATCAATAGAATAAAAAACCTACCTTTTATACGCAGAATCAATCAATATCAATTATTCGATTTGAAAACATCTTATTTATTATTGAGGTATAGTAGTGGAACTAATATCGATAAATCTGTTATTTTTCCCCGATTATCTTAAATAAGGAGGAATTACACGATCTTGTCAAATTTCAAATTTGTTCTATCGGGTAGAATGGTTCTATTTTAATTAAGATTACCTACGATCCCATTTTGTTTTAAAATTATTAAAAATAGTTAGATGACAAAAATAAAAAGTGAAAATTGGAGACTTCGAAGAAGATGTCTTTGTTTAAATAGTAAATTCTCAATACAGCCCAATAACGAAAAAAAACAATAATTTGGCGAAAATATCTATCTTTAATTTACAGAGTAGGACTAACACTACATACAAATGTTAAATAAAAGTTAATTACCTGTTAAGCTGAAGATCTTATCCACCTTAGGAATGTGGATTCACCGTAAAAATAAAATTTAGTTAGCGTCTGGCGGAAAATACACGGCATACCTTAAGTCTTGCATGGTGTAATACCCAAATTTAATCAAAACTATAGGTTATTAAATTCTCATTCCTTAAGCAAATTTTGCCAAAAGTTTATTTTGATAGACAAGAAATTAATCTAAAGAGGTATAAGAGTGGAGACAATAGTAGAGCAACAAAAACTAGATAAAAAGCTTGGCATGAAAGTTGGAGATCGCGTTCGCGTTAAAGAATCCATTATTGTTTATCATAATCCAGAACATCGCTCTGAGGCTTTTGACATCAAAGGTATGGAAGGTGAAGTTTTGAAAATTGTGACCGAATGGGAAGGTAGACCAGTAAGTGCAAATCTACCAATTTTAGTTAAATTCAATAAGAAATTTAAAGCTCACTTGCGTGAAAGTGAGTTGGAAGTGATTCAATAAAAAGTTAGTTAAGAAAATTTTCTATCTGCGGCGAAACCATTGAAAAATGTTCAGTTCGCCGCGCATTCTTTCTAATTCTTGACGATGATTTTCTGCCGTAATTTGATACCACTCACAATGGCGTTGAAATTCTAATCTGTCTTCTACCTCACTGTAAAATTCTCGCGTTGCTTGATATGCGGCTAAATTCTCCTCTACCTCAGGCTGTTGCAATGGTACGATATGGGTTACTTCTTGAGAAAAATTTTTCATAAATTTTGTTTTTAATAATATAGCGTCCGACTAGTTAGTTAGAATTAAGCACTCATTTGAGTCTACCAATAATTTCATCATTCACTCCATCGCTGGTATTGGATTTATCTTGTTTTCGCAGCTATTCTCCTCATGTCTGGAAAAACTTTTTGAAGGTTTGTTTTACTCATTTGTCAGTAAGCTGTGTAAGCTCCTAGTTAAAGTGCAAAAAAAACACAGATACAAGCATAAATACTTGTTTTTTATCAATAATTTGATTTATGTCGTCCGCAATACTTTTTCTTCAATTCCTTCCTATACTCGGACAAATTTTCATTAATAATATTATGTCCAAAAATCAACTAATGCCTAAAAGTTAACTTTGAAGATGCACCCGACTTCACTTACAAAAAATTCTGTATTTAGAATTTAAATCAGTTTCCATGGTCTTGGATTTAACTAGTTAAAAATGAAGAGATTTATGGCGACGGTTGAATCAAAAACTATGGTAAGGAAGTGAATCAAATAAAGTACAAAAGTAGGGTGCTGTTAGCATCGCGTAACGCACCATTCCAAATTTCAGAATTACAGGTTATTAAATTCTCATTCCTAACGATGGTAATCACCTTTATGTTAATCGTGGTATTGGATTTAGTGATATTCCTATAAGAATTAATTGTCGACCAGAAATTACCTTATTTACTTTATGCTGCCAGTTAATCAATTACCTTAATGTGAAATAAATGATAATTGACAACTGGTGACTGATAACTGTTCTACAACCAACCCCGTAATCGATAAACAGCTAATCCAATATATTCTTTAATAACTCTAGTAAGTTTATCTAAATTGCTGCTTTCAGGGATAATACTTAATATTGCAGCTTTGGGGGTAGCACTTAGTTCTGCTAATTCGCCCTCACTGACCAAAAAATCAGTTGGTGCAGGAATAGCATCAATTTTCTGCTTCTGAAAGATTAGTAGAGAACGGGGCATATGCATAGCAGAGGTAACTAATAAAACCTTTTTAATATTTCGTTCTACTAAAATTTTCTTGACATTGACGGCATTCTGATGGGTATTAAGAGAATCTGGTTCCTCAATTAATGCTGTTGATGGTATACCAATAGAAGTCAGGATATTTGCCATATCCGTCGCCTCCGATGTACCGCTACCTCTCCAATCAATCCTACCGCCACTGAGAATAATTAAGGGGGCTTTATTCTGCCGATAGAGCTGAGCAGCATAGATGACGCGATCGCCCTGTTCTAGTAAGTCTACTGTGGGTCGGGGAGGATGTGCCGAACGTGTAGAACCACCCAAAACTATAATCGCTTCTGCTGTAGGTAATTCACGCGGTGGTAAATGTTGCCATTCAAGACTTCTCACTAAATATAATGGAATCCAACCATTACTGCTAATTAATACAATTAATAATGATAAAATAATAGAAATTCTGGCGATTAGTGGTCGTTTCTTCATAAATATGAGCGCTACCACTAAAGTCAAAGAAATTAGTCCTAAAGGATAAATAAATAAAGGCAGTAATTTAGAAAGGTATAGAAACATAGAAGTATTTTGTGACTATTCAAACAATGAACCCAAATATTAAACATTTATAGCGTTCGCATCATCAGTCACAAATATATATTAGTACTAACTATTATTAATTAATCTATTAATTCCTTCTCTATTTACTGTGATCTAAAACACTACATTTTCTGGTTAGGACATTTTCATTTTCCCTGTTCCCTTTAGATTTAAAATCTTTGAAAGCACTTTAATGATGTTATAAACAGTAAACTTAGAAGCATAAATTTAGCGTCATAAATGATAAGCACGATCGTGATGTGTGACGGATTGTACTCCGGACACACCAACAATCAATTTTCACTTATCAAGCGACTCAATTTTAATAATTAATCTAGCTTATATGAAATATTATTTTTCCCAGAATTGACTACCTTTACGTCGGCGTATGCGGCGAGTAGTCCTTCTTTTTCTTTTAATTGCCCGATGACTGACAATATCATCGTCACTGTTTTCTCCTTCTTCTTCTGGTAATTGATTTCTTGTATCTTCTCGACTTCCCCACCAAGCGTAAATCAATCCACTGCCAAAACCAGCAACTCCCCCCAGAAAAATACTTATAGGGGTAGCATAACCAGCAATTACAAAGCCCAACATAAAAAACAACCAGAATTTCAAACCCGCGTCTATACCGTCCGATGAAGCAACATACTGAGTACGGGTGGTATTTTTGTTGGAAGTTGATATGGAAACTAAGATTAAGCCGCCGATTGCGCCCAAGAATATACTGAGACCTACATTTTGGAAAGCGTTATAAAACACTAAACTTAAAAATAACGCAAATATCAGTATGGAGATGAAGTTTTGCGAAAGTGCCGGAAATTTACCGGAGTTATTTTTGTCTGCTGCCATGAGTTAAAGGCTATTGGGAAATAACTTTTTCTAATTGTGCCGCGTGCGGTTGAGTTGTGTCCAAAATTGTTAAATAAGTTTTTTCTTGGACAGTGAATTCTTCTGCTCGATCCAATTGAGATGATAATAAATCAGGTGTGGCATCGGCAATATCACCAGTACGCTTATTTAAACGTTCTCGCAATGTTTCTTCCGGAGCAACACATTGAAGGATCTTGCATGGAATTTTACTTTCCTCAGCCTGGGAAATTACATTACCGCGTAAATGTTGTCGGTCATACTTAGCATCTAAGATGACTGTAAAACCCTGTTTAGCAAGCAATATTCCTAATTCTGACAGTCTATTGTAAGTTTTTTCGGTCATTTGTGGAGTATATAACTCATCTCCACCTCGTTCTAATAAGGGAATTTGGGCTAAGTGTTTCCTTACTGCATCTGAACGGATAATAACTGCGCCTAATTCCCGAGATAGAAGACGTGCTGTTGTACTTTTTCCCGAACCGGATACACCGGACATGATAAATATTTGTCCTTGACGAGGTTTGGTGTATTCCCACGCTTGCTTGTAATATTCAGCAGCAGTTTTTGCTGCATTATCTTTCACATTCCTTGGGATTCCCGGATCGTCCAATAGGAATGAAGTTACTTTAGCCCTAACGTAAGCTTGACGACTCAAATATAAAGGTAATAATTGTAAACCTTCCCAATCACCAGTTTGTTCGATATAGGTGTTCAGGAATGCATTAGCATAATCTTTCCTACCTCGTGCTTCCAGATCCATAATCGCGAAAGCAATATCGTACATAACATCAACGAAGCGAAATGGTTCGTTAAACTCAATACAATCAAAAAGTAATATCCGATCTTGCCACAGACAGATATTATTCAGATGCAAATCCCCATGACATTCCCGAATATATTTATTTTCAATCCTGCTACTAAATAATTCTGGAAATTTAGCAAAGAAATTATCTGTGTAAGATTTAGTTTCATCAAACTGAGCTTGAGTTTGAGGTCCACCAATATATTTTTCAGTTTGTTCGTAGTTCTCATCGATGGAAGCACGAACCTGTGAAACCTCACCAAAACTTAGAATATAATCATTGCTCTCGGTAACGGCATGATATTGAGCAACAACCTTACCTAAAGCTTCAATATGTTCCTCAGTTAATTCACCCTGATCGAACATATGACTTAACAAGGCGTTATCGGGGAATTGTTGCATTTTCAGCACATATTCCACTGCATCACTTTCACCCTGTAAATGGTATTGTTCACCATCCAAAGTAATTGGTAAAACTTCTAAATATAATTGTGGGGCTCCCCTTTGATTTAAACGTAGTTCCTCTTGGCAAAAATTTTGCCGTTTTTCCAGACTGGAAAAATCCAGGAAACCGAAGTTTACTGATTTTTTAACTTTATACGCATAGTCCCCAGTCAGTAGCACGTAAGAAATATGAGTTTGAATTAATTTAATCGGTTCTTTTACCGGATGAGGATAAAAACCGGGCTGTAACATTTGCTCAATTAAAGCCGGAAGGGAAGCCTCTGACATTTTCTTTGGGAATTTAAATATACTTATTGCTACTAGATTACTGCGAACTGGGTAAATAAAAAAATTAAAAACCAGGAGATAGCCCCTGGTCAATTTGATTCTTATATCGTCTAGCTAGCTTCTTCAGTTCCAGCATTTGATTGCGCGGTTTCAGTAGATGCACGGGTTTGCAATACTTGAACCACGAGTTGTTCTCTTTCTCCAGGAATTTTTACACCCTCAGGTAAAACTACTTCATGTAAGTGCAAGCTTTGACCTACGTGCAAATCAGAAATGTTGATTTCAATTGCTTGAGGGATATTATCGGGCTGACAATTTACTTGTAGTTCAGTTAAAGCTGTGTCTAGAACTCCCCCCTCTTGTTTAACACCTATAGCATCACCAACAAATCGCAGTGGTACTTCCACAGTCATTTCACCGTGACCTGCAACTGCAAAAAAGCTCAGATGGTAAGGTGTACCTTTAACAGGATGAGTTTGAACTTCCCGTAATAAAGTTTGACCTTCCCAAGGAATATCGGTAACTTTCAAGTCAATCAAAGTATTGTTGACGGAAGCTTGTCGAAGTAAGTTTTCGACAGTTTTAGCATCCATCGTTAAAGCAACAGACTCTGTACCTTTGTGACCGTATAAATTCGCTGGAATTTCTCCAGAACGGCGTAAAGCTTTTGTTTTACTACCTTCTGGGCGTTGTTTACATTCAATAGTGAGTGTCATGACTAATGTTCGCTCTTATTCTTCAGTTGTTACAGGATACCGCAACAGGGTGCCCTGAAATTACAGGCAAAACTTATATTGTACATCTAAATATTTCTTGCCCTGTGAATTATAGCGCTACGTGCAAGTCATTAGCGTACCTACGGAGCCGTTACCTATCGCTGCTCTACGTTCCAAACGGATCTACCTCGCCGCAGGCTAAGCGTGTGTCCATAGGACATAAATCAAAAGCTCATAACTCAATAGCTTTAAAGGATTTACCAATTTTCTAACTTTATTACGTGGTGCTGTATATAGCGGTTTTCATTTGAATCAAATACATTTTCTAATTCCCAAATGTAGAGACGTAAAATTTTACGTCTCTACGAGGTGTACTACACTCAACCGAAAACCGCTATATTCAGTTGAGGA
>NZ_JASJDK010000058.1 GCF_030065675.1 Mastigocoleus sp. MO_188.B34
CTTATTTAAAGCTGATTGATTAATAGATTACGAGGAAAAATATATAGGAATGAATCAATATACTTTGGATGCTAATCGCTAATTGATAATAATTAGATGTTCATCTATTGTTGCTAATTGAAATCACAAAAAATAGCACAATATCGGCACTAATTTATATTGATTTAATCCTATTGATTACCGTTAAAATGTGAGGAATTTTTTTAATGACAGTAGCTGGTTCAATTCAAACTAAGCCCTTGTCGGCAGAAGAGTTACGCAAAATAGATGCCTATTGGCGGGCTGCGAACTATTTGTCTGTAGGGCAAATATATCTGTTAGATAATCCTTTACTACGGGAACCTCTCAAACTGGAACATATAAAACCCAGACTTTTAGGACACTGGGGAACCACACCTGGATTAAACTTTATTTATGCTCACCTTAACCGAGTAATTAATAGATATGACTCTAACATAATTTATATTGCAGGTCCGGGTCATGGTGGTCCCGGTTTGGTAGCTAATACTTATTTGGAAGGAACTTACAGCGAATATTACCCTAATGTTTCCCAAGATGCTATGGGTATGAAGAGGCTGTTCAAACAGTTTTCCTTCCCTGGTGGAATCCCTAGCCACGTTGCGCCTGAGACTCCAGGAAGTATCCACGAAGGCGGTGAGTTAGGCTATGCTGTTTCCCATGCTTATGGTGCAGTTTTTGATAACCCCGACTTAATCGCTGCTTGTGTTGTTGGAGACGGCGAGGCTGAGACTGGACCTTTAGCAGCAAGTTGGCATTCAAATAAATTTCTTAACCCCGTTCGTGACGGTGCTGTTTTACCAATTTTGCACCTCAACGGATATAAAATAGCCAACCCGACAATATTAGCGCGCCTCAGTCACGAGGAATTGCAAGAACTTTTTGTTGGATATGGGTACAAACCTTATTTTGTCGAAGGTTCAGATCCCGAAACCATGCACCAACTGATGGCGGGAACCTTGAACACCATCATGCGGGAAATCAAGGAAATCCAAGAAGATGCTCGAACTAATGGTTGCACAGGTCGTCCCCAATGGCCGATAATTATTTTGCGATCCCCTAAAGGTTGGACTGGACCTAAGGAAGTTGATGGTAAAAAAACTGAAGATTATTGGCGATCGCACCAGGTACCCCTTGCTAACGTCCGGAAAAATCCCCAATATCTGCAGCAGTTAGAAGACTGGATGGCGAGTTACAACCCACAAGAACTGTTCGACGAAAACGGTCGATTAATTGCAGAATTAGCAGAACTCGCACCCAAAGGGACTCGTCGTATGGGAGACAATCCCCATACTAATGGTGGTATGTTGCTGCGGGATTTGAAAATGCCTGATTTCCGCGAATACGCCGTTGAGGTAAGCAAACCAGGTCAAGCAATTGCTGAAGCTACCCGCGTCATGGGCACATTTTTGCGGGATGTCATGAAACGGAATTTAGAAAATAATAATTTTAGAATTTTTGGTCCTGATGAAACTGCATCTAACCGTTGGAGTAATGTTTTTGACGTCACCGATAGAACTTGGTTAGCCGAAAAATATGACTTTGACGACCACCTTTCCTCAGATGGTCGAGTCATGGAGATCCTCAGCGAACATACCTGTCAAGGTTGGTTAGAAGGCTATTTGCTAACTGGACGTCACGGATTTTTCTCCTGTTATGAGGCATTTATCCACCTGATTGACTCCATGTTTAACCAACACGCTAAGTGGTTAAAAACTACTCGTCACATTCCTTGGCGCAGACCTATAGCTTCTTTAAATTACCTGCTTACTTCTCATGTTTGGCGACAAGACCACAATGGTTTTAGCCATCAAGATCCAGGTTTTCTTGACCATGTAATCAATAAAAAGGCAGAAATTGTTCGGGTTTATTTACCACCTGATGCTAATACTCTGCTTTCGGTCACAGACCATTGTTTGCGTAGTCGTAATTATGTCAATGTGGTTGTAGCTGGTAAGCAACCCGCGCTGCAATACTTAGAAATGGATGCAGCTATTAAGCACTGTACTAAAGGCATTAGTATTTGGGAATGGGCAAGTAATGACCGAGATGGGGAACCTGATGTTATCATGGCTTGTGCGGGAGATATTCCCACTTTAGAAACTTTGGCGGCTGTGGATATTATGCGGCAGAACTTCCCCGATTTAAAAGTACGGGTAATCAACGTCGTAGACTTAATGACCCTACAACCAGAAAGCGAACATCCCCATGGTTTAAGCGATCGAAACTTTGATTTGCTATTTACAACTGACAAACCAATAATTTTTGCTTTCCACGGTTATCCTTGGTTAATTCATCGCCTAACCTATCGCCGGACAAACCATAAAAATCTCCACGTGCGTGGTTACAAAGAAGAGGGAACCACAACCACACCCTTTGACATGGTAGTGATGAACGATTTAGATCGCTTCCATCTCGTAATAGATGTAATTGACCGCGTACCAAAACTAGGAGCGACTGCGGCTTATGTTAAACAAATGCTCAAAGATAAATTGATCGAGCACAAACACTATATTGCGAAACACGGCGAAGATATGCCAGAAATTCGCAACTGGAAGTGGGAGTATTAATTTATCATTACCATCCCTCTACATGCCCCGATAAGTTGGGGGACTCTGAGAGGATTGCTTTAACTGGTAGTATGTAAACAATATCCAGAGATTCTTATTCTGGTTCCCAGGTTCAGCCTGGGAACTAAGGTTTGTAGTCTCCGCCTATGGTGCAATACAGTTCAGTTAACTTTTTTGAAAAACAAATCACACTGTAGAGAAGCGATATATTTCCCTGCGGGAATGCTTTGCTAACGCGTCTCTACCAATAAATTTAGGCTTATCTGTTAGCACGCACCTACGGTGTTTGACCGCATCCTGACGGATGAAAAGCGGTTCGCCCTACGGCGCGTCTTCCAAGCTGCGTCCAAATACGTAGTGCGGATAATCGTATTGACCTACGGTGTGGAATTTGTGGTTTTTTTGGTGATAAATTTCATCTAAAAATTCTCGATAGTTTGGAAACCCCGCACTTTTAAGTCGGGGAGGAAAAACGATGCGGGTAATTTATTACCCGTCGTTCTTCCAATTACCAGTTACGGCATCTCGCACGCGCTTCGCGAACGCTTACACGAGTGATGTTAGCCTCGACAATATTTAAACTCGGCGTATCCAAAAAGCACTGACTTAACCCCTTTAAATCTGTTTAACTTTTTGGTTCTAGAGCTTGATCCGCGTTCGCCGGAGGCGCGTCTCAGCACCACGTTAGTGAAACTGGCTACGCATTTCCCCACTAAAGTGGTGCGCTTCAGCGTACAAGGTAGGAACTTAAGCGCTTGGTTTAAATGTAGGAACTTAATCCTTAGTCTGGTCAGCTAAAGGCTAGAAGCCTCCGACTTTAGTCGGGGGTTGCTGACACAGTTTTTGTATCGTAAATATTAGTATAGAATAAATTTTTTCCTTTCTAGAAAACAGATTTCTAGTATGAAAAAGCACCTAAAGTACAAAGGCTCGATTTCTGTGACTCTGATAAACCTGTTACTCCTGTAATATTTGTGCCTTCATAAGGTCTGTCAGTCCTTCGATTTGATTTTGAGCCCCGCACCCAAAAGCAAATCCTAGCTTTCATAAGTTCTAACTTTCACAAGTTCTAATCTTCACAATTTCTAACCTTCAGCAGCATAACCCTGAAGATTTTCTGGCTCGAATTGACGCAAAATACCAGTCGCGCTTTTAATCATACTTTCGCTTCCCTGGACTATAACTAAATATTTGCCAGCATTAAGGCGGTTACGATAGGGTAACGCATCGCCACCACCGGAAATTAAACCTACACCTCCCCCTGCAACAATACTTCCCATCGCTCCACTCGCTGCTCCGAGCAAGCCGCCAACAACATGATTTCCGATTTCACCAGCCCAGGCGAAAGTATCTAAACCAGTAATAACACTAAAAGTGGTGCCAGCAAAAAAACCAAAAGGGACTAACCAAAAAGCCATTAAACGCGCCTGTTTTTTAGCTTGCTCTTTTGGATCTATCAAACCAAACTCGTCAGCACTTTTGTAGCCCTTACCCAAAATAGTGCTGTTAATTTCTTTTTTTTCTAAAGCCACAGAAGCAGCTTCTGCTTGGATGCGATCTGGTAGTACGGCAACAAGGTAATTCATTGAGATATCAAAATAATTGCTTAATTGTGGTTTGGTATGTTAATAGCCTAATAGATTCTGATAACTTAAAACAGATCGCTAAATTTTAACTGATAACCGATCGCATCTCAGCGTGGGCAATCGCACATTCACTGGTAACTGGTAACTGGTAACTGGTAACTGGTAACTGGTAACTGATAACTTATTTGATTCCATCAAGTGGTTCACAAAAATTACTTACACCCTGCTTGATAATGTACATAAGGACAGGCAAAATTAAAATTTTTGGGAATTCAGAAATACTTTCTAAGTGTTCAATTATCCCGCTCACGGAACCGTTTTGCAAGTTGTTACGATACTCGCTTTGACAAATAACAGCACGCCATCTTCTTGCTAAAGCATCTAACCACTCACAATTTGTAATATCCGGTTGCTGACCGATTTTGATTGCAAGTGTCATTGCTGCATCTCCCAAATCCCCTTCACAGTCCTCTATCAGGTCTAAAACTTCCATAGCTGTATTATTCTCAGCTAACTGGGAACGAAACTGAGCGATTTCTTGTGATGTTACTTGAGTCATATAATTGTCTAACTGAAAAACTAAAAGTAATTAAGTAATTTGACTATTTGAAACTGAAGCATTTACAAACACGAGGCTATACAATGCTGATTCTGTCATCCTGATGGCTGCTCAGCAGTTCTCTTCGCTTGATTTTGAATTAGTATAGCAATCCTATTTGAAATGTGAACAATCAGCACCTTCAAACCCAACCCCAGAAATAATTTCCGTTTATAAATCATTTAAGATTGCTATATTTTGCCTGTATATCTTCTATCCAATATTCTTTTTTCACGAAATATTTTTTGAAAAGCAACATAATCAAATTTTAAATTTGCTACTTATTGTAATATGGAACGCATTGAAAAGTTATTTGAATTTCTCTTTATTATTTTAAATTCCTAGTTTCAATCTTTGGTGTTGCATCAATAGACGTAACTCTTTGGTTTATGATAATTCCGCCAATCGAACAAAGTGCCACATCACATTTGTATATTTATGTATTACATTTTTGCAACAGTATTTTTTACTTCCTGCTTGTTAAAAAATGATAGCTTTGTGCTTCACCCAACCGAGAATCATTACAAAAATAAAGATTAATAAATATGCAGATACTTTGAATTTAGTCAAGAGCCATAACATGCAAATAATTTTTTCTTCTTGTTTTCCGTGTTTTTGATTAAAATTTTAAAGTAAATCAAATTTAAGATTAATTAGTTATGTTTGGTACTTGATTTTAAGCATAAAAAGTAATATCTGAATCATTTAATCCCAGTAGTGACAGCATAAATTATTTGTTGCAGCTATCTATTAAAAAAAATTGATAGATGTAAAAATTTTAGATTCTTAACAAGCATTAATACGGATTAATCTAAAAGGCTCTCGCCCTTGCTGTTTCTGCTTTTGAGGGTGATTAGGATAATTCTATTTGAAATAATGATGGTTAGATGGGGACATAAACCTGGTAGATTTAGCTATCAGCGAGTAAAAACTAGTGAAAATGAAAGTCCTGGTAATTGGTGGCGATGGTTATTGCGGTTGGGCAACTGCTCTTTACCTTTCTAATCAAGGTCATGAAGTTGGAATTTTAGATAGTTTAGTGCGGCGGCACTGGGATAATGAACTAGGAGTTCAAACTCTAACCCCAATCGCCCCCATTGGACAACGCCTCCAGCGCTGGAAAGATTTGACTGGTAAATCCATCGACCTATTTGTTGGCGATATTACAAATTATGAATTTCTCCATAAGGCGTTGCGTAAATTTGAGCCCCAAGCAATCGTGCATTTTGGGGAGCAGCGTTCGGCTCCTTTTTCTATGGTCGATCGCGAACATGCAGTTCTAACACAAGTAAATAACGTAGTTGGAACTTTAAATTTACTGTACGCAATGCGCCAAGATTTCCCCGATTGTCATTTGGTGAAGTTAGGCACAATGGGTGAATATGGTACCCCTAATATCGACATCGAAGAAGGCTACATCACCATTGAACACAACGGACGGAAAGATACTCTCCCGTATCCAAAACAACCTGGTAGTTTTTACCATTTAAGTAAAGTCCACGATAGTCATAACATCCACTTTGCTTGTAGAATTTGGGGTCTGCGGGCAACAGATTTAAATCAAGGCATTGTTTACGGCGTCTTGACTGATGAAACTGGTATGGATGAGATGTTGATTAACCGCCTGGATTATGACGGTATCTTTGGTACAGCACTCAACCGCTTCTGTATTCAAGCAGCAACTGGTCATCCTTTGACAGTTTATGGTAAGGGCGGACAAACCAGAGGATTTTTGGATATCCGCGATACCGTACGTTGTATTGAAATTGCCATTTCTAACCCAGCTGCTCCTGGTGAATTCCGCGTATTTAACCAATTTACGGAATTATTTAGCATCAGTGACTTGGCAATGATGGTCAAGAAGGCTGGAAATTCTATGGGATTAAATGTAGAAATCGACCATTTAGCAAATCCCAGAGTTGAGTTAGAAGAGCATTACTTTAATGCTAAAAATACCAAGTTACTCGATTTAGGATTAGAACCACACTTGTTGTCTGACTCTTTGCTTGATTCTCTGTTGAATTTTGCAGTCAAATATCAACAACGTGTAGACAAGCAAGAAATTCTACCAAAAGTATCTTGGAAATAAAATAAATTATCTTCCTAACATGTAGAGACGTATTAGCAAAACGTGACCGCAAGGTCACAACTTTACGTCTCTGCACAAAATATGAATCAATCTTACTCAAGTATTACCAAAATTTATGCCGTTTCTGCATCGGACAGATTAAAAGTTGCTTTAACACATCTTACAATTTAAAATTTATTTGAGAATTTATCTTTTTAACAAAGCCTGCAACGCAGTTCAATATCATGGGTAAATAATTTGTGGAATAATATCTTGTGAAATAATATCTAGTGAAATAACATTTCGTGAAAATTATTTTCTAGTTTTGGAACTTCGCCCAAAAATTTGTGTACAAAGTCACACAACACCGAAATATAAAGAAAATGTAAGAAAAATTTTTGATAATCTGTGTGAAGAGGACAGGAAAAAGTTTATCCTATTTTTTAGTGTTGTCTGAGAGGATGTTCTGAAATAAAAGTATTTTTTCTAACATCATTTTGGTTTTATTCTTCTCTTTGCTTCGATTCAAGAAGTATTATCTGATAAGGATATAACAAGTACTCCGATTTAATTAATTACTTCCAAATATCCTTTTAGACTCACAAAACGTAATACCAATTGTAATAATTATTGCTACATGTGAATCTTCCATCGGATTAGTTTTAGGTGTTTCTTCTTGATGTCTAGAACTGTGAGTTTTTATCCTTGAGGAGAAACATGATGCTTTACTTTTCTCAATTGGTGCAGACAACTAAAAAACCTACATTTTATAGCGATCAAACATCCTCTAATTTATGCGAATTGCCTTACTCACCGAAACTTTTCTACCTAAGGTAGATGGTATTGTCACTCGTCTGATTCATACCATCGAACATTTGCAACGTAACGGCGACCAAGTACTAGTAATTTCGCCTGAAGGTGGTATCACAGAATACAAGGGCGCAAAAGTTTACGGTGTTAATGGTTTTCCTTTGCCATTATATCCAGAGTTAAAACTAGCTGTACCCCGTCCGGCAATCGGTGAAGCTTTGGATGATTTTAAACCCGATCTTATTCATGTGGTAAATCCTGCTGTGTTGGGATTTGCAGGTATATTCCATAGTAAGGTTCATAATATACCTTTAGTTGCTTCTTATCATACCCATTTACCCCAATATCTTCAGCATTATGGGTTTGGAATGCTAGAAGGATTTTTGTGGGAACTATTGAAGTTAACTCACAATCAAGCAGCATTGAATTTATGTACTTCAACTGCCATGGTGGAAGAATTAAGCTCCCATGGTATTGAACGGGTAGACTTATGGCAAAGGGGAGTAGATATAGAAATATTTCACCCTGATCGCTCTTCTGGGGAGATGCGCAACAGGTTATCAGAAAATAATCCTGACAGTCCTTTATTACTTTATGTTGGACGTTTATCTCCGGAAAAAGAAATCGAACGGATTAAACCGATACTTGAAGCTATACCCAATTCAAGGTTAGCTTTAGTTGGAGATGGGCCCCATCGTCAGGCTTTAGAAAGTTATTTTGCCGATACAAATACTAATTTTGTTGGTTATTTAACAGGAACTGATTTAGCTTCAGCTTTTGCAAGTGCGGATGCATTTGTCTTCCCATCCCGTACTGAAACTTTAGGTTTGGTGTTGTTAGAAGCAATGGCTGCAGGTTGTCCTGTAGTCGCGGCGCGTTCTGGAGGAATTCCTGACATTGTTACTGATGGAGTAAACGGGTTTTTATTTGCTCCCACAGAAGATGACGAAGGAGCGATCGCTGCAACTATTCGTTTGTTAGAACAAAAACAAGAACGAGAAGTTTTGCGACAAAATGCTCGCCTAGAAGCAGAACGTTGGGGATGGGGAGCAGCAACACGTCAACTACAAAATCACTATCGACAAGTACTTAATAAAGAAGAATTTCCCCAGGCTGCATAATTTGTTTACATCATTTATTTTTTGGGGCAGGATAGCTCTAACTTCCAGCACAGATTTTCAAGAAATAACTACGTATTAATTAAATTACTTGTAGAGACGTAGCATGCTGCGTCTCTTTGTGTAGTTTTTAGTTTTTACATATAAATACAGACCTCTAAATAACCTTGAGGTGTAATATTTATAATTTTTTTTAATATCTGGTATCTCTACATAAACTTTTCACCAAAATAAAATATCTAATTGTATTATTAGCGATTAGTTATTTTCGTCTAAGGTTGTACTATTTATATCAGAATTGTGTAAATCGCAGGATTATGGTCCTGCATATCTGTTAAACCGACCAAAAATTATCAGTGGTGCGGTTTATTTTTGCGGAGTCGCACCGTAATTATTGTATCTACCCCCGAGTCAAATCCAGCCAGTTTAAGGTAAAGAAAATATATTCCTTTGGTTTTCCATTGGCTTTACAAATGATGCTGCCAAATCTCAAATTTACTATACCTAAAAAGTATTTTCCCAAAAATAGATTTACAGTTCGCTTCGATAATTTATACTGTTACTCGCTAACTGGCTAATGTATAAATCACTATAAAATAAGGATTTTATAATTTATAATTTCAAATCTTAAATTCAAATCTTAAATAACTACATATAAATAATTTTTTATTATCTTATGAACCTTATTAATCCCGGTAGCATTTTAGCTACATTAACAGAATTAACACAAGTGAATCGTACACATGCTCTACTTCGACGCGTAAAAGATCTATCAGTTAATGAATTTGTTTGTTTACTCGATTTTATTACTGCGGAATTCCAACAATTTTTACGAGCGATTGAACTAATTAATAACGAAGCCCTAGAAACTATGTTGGAAAAGGTTCTAGAGGCTATCACACTTAAGATTGGACAAATCTTACAAGCAGAACAAACAACTATTTTTTTGGTTGATAACGATAAGGGTCAATTATGGGCAAAAGTTATCAAAGATAACAGTCACAAACCCTTAGAAATTCGCATTCCAATCAATGTTGGTATTCCTGGGCACGTAGCCAAAACAGGAGAATGTTTAAACATATCTAAAGCTAGTAAGCATTCTTTATTTAGTCCAGAGTTAGAAAAACAAATGGGCTACAAAATTCATAATATTTTGTGTATGCCAGTTCTAAGTAGCAAACATCAGGTGGTTGCTGTGGTGCAGCTAGCCAATAAAACTGGTAATATACCCTTTGATCGGGAAGACGAAATTCATTTTCGAGATTTTGCAGCTTCAATTGGAATCATTCTCGAAACTTGTCAATCTTTTTATGTTGCGGCTCGTAACCAAAGAGGAGCAACAGCACTACTACGGGCGACTCAAACATTAGGGCAAAGTTTAGATCTGGAAGCGACTTTAAAAATAGTCATGGAACAAGCCCGGATTTTGATGCAAGCAGACCGCAGTACTTTATTTTTGTATCGCAAAGAAATGGGTGAATTGTGGACTAAAATTGATGCTGCTGATGGCTCAACAGTCCATGAAATTCGCATTCCAGGTAATCGTGGAATTGTTGGTTATGTTGCTTCTACCGGTCAAGCGTTAAATATTCCTGATGCTTATAAAGATCCGCGTTTCGACCCATCAACAGATAGAAGAACTGGCTATGAAACTCGAAATATTTTGTGTTTACCGGTATTTAATTCCGCCAATGAATTAATTGGTGTTACTCAGTTAATTAATAAACAGCAAGGAAGTTTTTCTAACTCCGACGAAGAATTTATGCGGGCGTTTAATATCCAAGCAGGAATAGCCCTAGAAAATGCTCGGCTGTTTGAAAATGTATTGTTAGAAAAGCAATATCAAAAAGATATTCTGCAAAGTTTATCTGATGCTGTAATTTCTACTGATATGCAAGGTAGAATCGTTACAATTAACGATGCTGCACTAGAATTATTGGGCTGTAACTTAAACGAAGATAATGCCAAAAATAATAATAATAAAAACTTTTGGGAGAGAAACTTAATTGGTCGCTTGGTATGGGAAGTAGTACCCATTGAGAATTTACAATTTCGTCTGGAAGATAGTTTAAAAACTGGAGCAAAACATTTTGTTCCCGAACAAAATTTGACAGGAATCTTTTCTTTGAGAATCCCGTATGAAGGAACTACATTTGAAGCTTCAGATCTAAGTAAAAGTGAGTTCTCGCCAGAAACGTGCATCTTAGCTGTACGAGAAGATGAAGATTCAAATATATTTATTCCTTGGAATCAATTACTTAGCCCTCGTTTGGAATTAGTAGACAACGAGAAAATTAAAATTCAGGAAGTTGAACGCAGCATTAATTTAACTGTAAATCCTTTAACTAATCCTGAAGGGGGGGTGCGGGGTGGGTTAGTAGTTTTAGAAGATATCAGCCAGCAAAAGCGGATGAAAACTACTATGTACCGTTACCTTACTCCTCCTGTAGCGGAACAAGTTATGGAGCTTGGTGAAGATGAATTAATGAAGGGTAAGCGTAAGGAAGCAACTATATTGTTTTCAGATATTAGAGGTTATACAACCCTTACAGAAAATCTTGGAGCATCAGAAGTTGTATCGCTGCTGAACCAGTATTTTGGCACGATGGTGGAAGCAGTATTTAATTATGAAGGAACTTTAGATAAGTTTATTGGTGATGCGTTGATGGCGGTATTTGGCGCGCCACTCGAATTGCAAGATCATGCTTGGCGAGCGGTACAATCTGCATTGGATATGCGACAGCGTCTGAAGATATTCAACGAACGCAGAATCATTCAAGAACAGCCACAAATTCGAATTGGTGTTGGTATTAGTTCGGGTGAAGTTGTCTCCGGAAATATTGGTTCCCATAAACGTATGGATTACACAGTCATTGGTGATGGTGTAAATTTGAGTTCTCGTTTAGAGACGGTTACCAAAGAATATGACTGCGATATTATTTTAAGCGAATTTACTTATAACTTATGTAGTGAAAGAATTTGGACGCGACAATTAGATACAATTCGAGTTAAAGGCAAACATCAAGCCGTTAATATCTACGAATTAATTGGCGATCGCAGTATGCGATTAACAGATTCGACTCACGAATTTTTGTCTCACTACCATGCTGGGCGCAGAGCTTATTTGTCAAGAGACTTTCAGTGTGCTGTTATTTGTTTCGATGCAGCAAGAAGAATTAGACCTTCAGATAAAGCAGTTGCTATTCACTTAGAACGTTGTAGTAATTACTTAAAAAAACCACCACCACCTTCATGGGATGGGGTGCGGGTTATGGAAGTTAAATGAGTAATGAGTAATGAGTAATGGGTAATGGGTTACTCTCATTGCTCATAAAAGATTTTCCATTACCAAAGAAATAAGATTCACAGATATTTAACCCCATTAATACTTTTAGTGGATATCTAAAGATAGAATAGTTAAACTTTAGTGCTTTAGTGCTGCAAAATCCCCCATCATCAGTAAACATCACTGTCATCATGTCTGTAAAATCAAAGTTATACGAGGGCAAGGCTAAAATCCTCTACTCTACGAGCGAGGAATCCGTACTATTAGCTGATTTCAAAGATGACGCTACTGCTTTTAATGCTCAGAAACGCGGCAGCATTAAAAATAAAGGAAGCATAAATTGTCGTATTTCCACCAAGATTTTTCAATATTTAGCAAACAAAGGAATTAAAACCCATTTTATTGATAGCCCTGCTCCTAACCAAATGTTGGTCAAGGCAGTTAAAATTTTACCGTTGGAAGTAGTAGTAAGAAATATTGCAGCTGGTAGTCTTTGCAAACAAACAGGATTAACTTTGGGTACGGTCTTATCCGAAGCGTTAGTAGAATTCTATTACAAAAATGATGATTTGGGAGATCCTCTGCTGACGCGCGATCGTCTCAAACTTTTAGATTTAGCAACTCCGGAACAAGTTGAGACAATTGCACATCTTGCATTGGAGATCGATAGATTACTGATAGATTTTTTTCGGAGGTGCAATATTACTTTAGTTGATTTTAAATTGGAGTTTGGTTTAAACTCACAAGCCGAGTTAATTTTAGCGGATGAAATCAGTCCCGATACTTGTCGCTTGTGGGATAACTCAATTGAAACTGATACTGAAAACAATCTCGATAGTCGAGTGTTAGATAAAGACCGATTTCGCCGAGATTTGGGTAAAGTTGAAGATGCTTATGAGGAAGTTTTAAAAAGAGTGCTTTCCGAGCTAGATGGTGAATAATAGTCAAAATAATCGTATTTACTCGCAAATGTGTTAGGTTTACCCGATGCTTTTTCCTTGACAAAGAGTGAATGATTAATGACTAATGACTAATGTCTGATTTTTCTGATGGTGTGTGGAAGTGATATGAGTATAAATAAAAATAATATGCGTTTATCTCCATTTTTGGTCACGTTTGTTACAATTGCTGCGCCTCTGGGTAATCCGTTAAGTGTTAATGCTCAGACTATCAATAATAATAAACAATCGGCACAATCTTTAGGTAGTTCGTTAAGTGTTGGTGTCAAAAGTACCGAAAATACTGCACGTTTGCTAGCTCCAAAAGGAATCAGGAAGCAGAATAGACCAACTACATTCCCTACCTTTGGTACAGTACAAAACAATTTATCTGTTACTGTTCCTGTTGTTAATAAGGCTACAATATCTCAAAAATCAAGAATAAACACTGTTACTTCCGCCAAAGTTGTTAATCAAAAACTTAATAATCAAGCAATTACTACTCGGAAAAATGAGTATAAAGTAGCTCCTTTATTTCCTGTAAAAGCAAAATCAACAAAAATAAAAGAAAAAACAAAAGGAATATCTGCACGGCTTTTAGAATCAAAAAAAGCAACTATTGCACAAAAAATATCTCAACAACAGCCACCAGATACGACAAATCCAGTCATAATAAACCAGCAAGAAACAAATCAACAACAAGTTCAACAAAATCAGCAGCAACAAATCCAGCAAGAGCCAAATCAACAACAGATTCAGCAAAACCAACAGCAACAAATCCAACAAGAGCCAAATCAACAACAGATTCAACAAAACCAACAGCAACAAATCCAGCAAGAGCCAAATCAACAACAAATTCAGCAAAATCAGCAGCAACAAATCCAGCAAGAGCCAAATCAACAACAGATTCAGCAAAATCAGCAGCAACAAACCTCACCCAATCCAGAAGCTGCGCCGGTACCTCAAGAAAATACCCCACTACAACCAAACTTAAATCCGCAACAAACACCTCAATTTCCTACTGGTACTGATGACAGTACTCAAACGACCCCAGAAGCGGAAAGCCGCGTTTTAGTGTCAGAAGTTGTTGTACGTTCAGAAACAGGACGACTCACACCTGATTTAGAAAATGAAGTTTATAGAGTAATTAGGACACAAGCGGGACGAACAACTACTCGTACCCAATTAGAACAAGATATCAATGCTGTATTCTCCACAGGTTTCTTTTCTAATGTTCAAGCAGTACCGGAAGATACACCCTTGGGGGTAAGGGTTAGCTTCGTAGTCACCCCAAATCCCGTCTTAAGCAAAGTTGAAATTCAAGCTAATCCCGGTACTAACGTCCCCTCCGTATTATCCTCAAAAGAAATTGATAAAATATTTGGCGAACAGTACGGTAAAATTCTCAATCTCCGCGATCTACAAAATGGTGTTAAAGAATTAACTAAACAATACCAAGATAAAGGTTACATACTAGCTAATGTTGTTGGTTCCCCCCGAGTCTCACGGGATGGAGTAGTTACTCTACAGGTAGCAGAAGGGGTTGTAGAAGAGATAGACGTGCGCTTCCGTAATAAAGATGGCGACTTTAAAAACGATAAAGGTGAACCCATCAAAGGACGGACACAGAAATATATCATTACAAGAGAAATACAACTTAAACCCGGACAAGTATTCAACCGCAATACAGTTCAGAAAGACTTACAGCGAGTATTTGGGCTAGGTTTGTTTGAAGATATTGGTCTTTCTTTTGATGCTGGTAAAGACCCAAGTAAAGTCAGGGTAGTGTTTAACGTCGCCGAACGTAACAGTGGCTCGATCGCAGCCGGTGCGGGTATCAGTTCCGCAACTGGATTATTTGGTACGGTTAGCTATCAAGAACAAAACCTTAACGGTCGGAATCAAAAATTAGGTACAGAAATTCAGCTGGGACAAAGGGACACTTTACTTTTCGATCTCCGCTTCACAGATCCTTGGATTGCAGGTGACCCCTATCGCACTTCTTATACTGTAAATGCTTTCCGTCGTCAGTCGATTTCCTTGATTTTTGATGGTGATGGTGATGCAAATGGCACAGTTGCAGGTGTAACTGATGTTGATAATGAAATTAGAACCATCGATAATGACGATCTTAATGATGAAGGCGATCGCCCCCGTGTTGTTAGAACTGGTGGTGGTGTAACTTTTAGCCGTCCCCTATCGAAAAATATTTACGAACGTTCTGAATGGAAAGCCACAGCAGGTTTTCAGTATCAACGCGTTACTATTCGCGATCGAGATGGTGATATTAGACCAGAAGGTGCACTATTTGGTAAAACACTAGTTAACGGTCAAGAAGTTGATGCGATAGCCAGTGAACGAGTACAACTAAGTGAATCTGATGATGGTAAGGACGATCTATTTTTATTCCGGTTTGGTGCAACTCGCGATCGCCGTAACAATGTCTTGCAACCCACCAAAGGTTCTTTCCTACGTTTGGGAGTAGACCAATCAGTTCCCATCGGTAAAGGAAGTATTCTTCTGACCAAACTACGCGGTAGCTACAGCCAATATTTTCCTGTAAACTTCACTAACTTTACTAAAGGTCCAGAAACCTTAGCATTTAACATCCAAGCTGGAACAGTGTTGGGCGATTTACCCCCCTATGAAGCATTTTCTTTGGGTGGTAGTAATTCCGTCCGTGGTTATGATGAAGGTGCATTAGGTAGCGGACGCAGTTACGTCCAAGCTTCTGCAGAATATCGTTTCCCAGTTTTCTCCATTATTAGCGGAGCACTCTTCTTAGATTTTGGTAGCGATTTGGGAACTGAGACAGATCCTGCAAGAATACTAGATAAAAATGGTACTGGCTTTGGTTATGGTATAGGCGTCAGAGTACAGTCACCACTGGGTCCAATTCGGGTTGATTATGGTCTCAACGATGACGGAGACAGCCGAATTAACTTTGGTATTGGGGAAAGGTTTTAGATTGGGGACTGGCGACTGGCGATTGGCGACTGGCGATTGGCGACTAGGGACTGGGAACTGGGGATTGGCGACTAGGTACAGGTATAGATAGAAGTAATTGGTTATTGGTAATGGGTTATTGGTAATGAATTATAGATATTCCCAGTCCCCAATACCTAATCCCCAATAGCTAATCGCTAATCCCCAATCCCCAATCCCCAGCAAAAACTAACCTGTTTCACCGTAAACTTGTCAATTTTGGTATTTACGCGGATACTAATCGAGAAGGCTTCGCCTAATCGCCCCAATTGAAAGCTCACGCTTACTAACTTCGGTAAATCTAATGATGCCCATGCAACAACATACTTTGGCAGACACAATTACTCAAATCGGTATTGGACTGCATAGCGGTGTTGAAACTCATGTTCGTATCCTTCCCGCACCAGCAGGTAGCGGACGCTATTTCGTTCGAGTAGATTTACCCGAACAGCCAATAATACCTGCACGGGTTACACAAGTTAGTCAAACCATGCTTTCAACTCAGTTGGGTAGTGGAGAGTCAAATGTGCGTACTGTAGAACATCTATTGGCGGCTTTGACTGCTATGGGTGTGGATAATGCTCGAATTGAAATTAATGCCCCAGAAGTGCCGCTTCTTGATGGATCGGCACAAGTATGGGCTAACAGCATAGCATCTGTTGGTTTGGTATCACAATCCTCCGAACAAGTAGCGGCGGTAACGATAAAAGAACCTATTTGGGTTCGCCAAGAAGATACTTTTGTGTGTGCTATGCCGGCTTCGGAAACTCGTTTTAGTTATGGCATCGATTTTGAATTACTAGCAATTGGTAATCAATGGCACAGTTGGTCTTTAAATACATCTTCCCATGATGTAAGCTCTACCTTTGATGTAGAAATTGCCCCCGCTCGCACATTTGGTTTGTTGCATCAAATCGAACACCTACGCCAATCGGGTTTAATTAAGGGTGGAAGTTTAGATAATGCTTTGGTTTGTGGACCAGAAGGTTGGTTAAACCCACCACTACGATTTCCAAATGAACCCGTACGTCATAAAATTTTGGATTTAGTAGGAGACTTGAGTCTGTTAGGAACTTTTCCCCAGGCTCATTTCTTGGCTTATAAAGCTAGCCATAACTTACATACTAAATTGGCACAAAAGATTTTAGAGGAATTTGCAACTAGTACCCAGCCAGTTGCTATGAACTGAAAGTTTACGTAATTCAGATAACTTTAAATCTTAAAATCATGGGGGAGGTATTTGTAGTCCTCTAAAAATTAAATCAAACTTAAGCATAAAACACAGTTCTAATGTCAACTGCTACCGAAGTTAATGGTGTGGAAATCACCACAGAAACATCTACCGAAAACCAGTCCGATCTTAATCAAAGTAACAACTCGGATATCAAAACAACTTTTTCGGTTGAAGAGATTCAAAAATTATTACCCCACCGCTATCCTTTTGCTCTTGTAGATCGAATAATTGATTATATACCTGGAGAAAAAGCTGTCGGCATTAAAAATGTCACTTTTAATGAACCCCATTTTCAAGGACATTTCCCAGGACAACCGATCATGCCAGGGGTGCTAATTGTTGAAGCAATGGCACAGGTTGGTGGTGTAGTAATGACTCAAATGCCCGGATGCGAAGGCGGTATATTTCTCTTTGCTGGTATTGATAAAGTCCGTTTTCGCCGCCAAGTTGTTCCCGGAGATCAGCTGGTTATGACAGTGGAACTGTTATGGGTCAAACAACGTCGATTCGGTAAGATGCAAGCAAAAGCCGAAGTAGATGGTCAGCTTGCTGCTTCCGGCGAACTCATGTTTTCCCTTGTTGGTTAATTCCCAAACATGTAGGGGCACATGTTTTAAGTGCCCTTGCTTCATCCTAAATCGGGATATAGTGGAAATTTTCTACTACGCCGCGCAGGATGAATTTTCTATTTTCGCTTTCCTCACACACAGAATGATTAACTCACACTTTCGGCGACTGAATATTCACTTATGCTTAACACGCTTAGTGTTTTGGAGATGTACCCTTGAAGACACTTATTCATCCTACAGCTGTAATTCATCCTGATGCGGAAATTCACCCGACAGTACAAGTCGGTCCTTATGCCGTAATTGGCGAAAATGTCAAAGTTGGACCGGGAACCATAATTGGTGCCCATGCAATCTTAGAAGGTCCTTTGGAAATAGGGTCGGGAAACAAAATTTTTACCGGTGCAGCAATTGGTACTGAACCCCAAGATCTCAAATTTGCTGGAGAACATAGCTGGGTAAAAATTGGTGACAACAATTTAATTCGTGAATACGTCACTATTAACCGTGCGACTGGTGAAGGTGAAGCTACAATTATCGGCAACGGTAATTTATTAATGGCTTACGTTCATGTCGGTCATAATTGTGTTATTGAAAATTCAGTAATTATAGCTAATTCTGTGGCATTAGCCGGCCATGTGTATATTGAGTCACGTGCGAGATTAAGTGGCGTTTTAGGGGTACATCAGTTTGTCCATATTGGTAGACATGCAATGGTTGGTGGACTAGCGCGAATTCACCGCGATGTGCCTCCATATATGACAGTGGAAGGAAATCCGGCGCGTGTCAGAACTCTTAATATGATTGGTTTGAAGCGGGCTGGTTTTGCTACAGAAGAATTACAAGCTCTTAAGAAAGCTTTTCGCATTCTTTATCGTTCTGGTATTACCTTTGAAGATGCTTTAGAGAAATTAGAGTATTTGGGTGAAACTGAGCATTTACAACATTTACGTTGCTTTCTATCGCTTTCACAAATGCCGGGTAGGCGTGGCTTAATTCCTGGAAAAGGTAAAGCTGTTAGTAAGAGCGAGTCATAATTATCGATATTTAGATAGAAATTAATTATTTCGAAATTAGGAGTTAAAACTTGTAGAGGCGTTGATTTGCAACGTCTCCAAAATAAATAAAGGAAAAAGGTTAATTAAGAAAACAAGTTATATATGGTGCTAAGCGCAAATAAGAAGTAAAAATTTGACGCTCATAGGTGTCAGGGTCGATCAATATCCTAACCTAATTACGTAGTGCTATAGTTTTCTTTATCTATACTTGTTCTAGCTATTTATACTGGCTTTCAAAGAAACTCATTACAAGCAATAATACTCAATAAATAGCTCGAGTAACAAACAGATAAATATATAAAGCCTGTAAGACTTTCTGATTTCTCAATCTTTTACTTTCTTAATTCCGATCCTTGATATCCAAGCATTATTAAAACTAGCTTTTCATACTTTTAACGCAAAAATTAATAATTTTATTCCCCAATACCCGATCCACAAATGCGCATATTTATTAGTACTGGTGAAGTCTCTGGCGATTTACAAGGTTCTTTATTGATTCGATCGCTTCAAAGTCAAGCCGTTGCATCTGGCTTAGAATTAGAAATCGCTGCGCTGGGCGGAGATAAAATGGCTGCCGCAGGTGCAAAAATTATTGGGAATACGGTTGCTATTGGCTCTGTTGGTTTGGTAGAAGCACTGCCTTATATTTTGCCAACTCTGCAAATTCAGCACCAAGCAAAAGCCTATTTAAGAAAAAATCCACCCGACCTGGTAGTATTGATAGATTACATGGGTGGAAATATTAGCGTTGGTAACTTTATCCGCCATCAATTTCCCCAGGTACCAATCGTATACTATATTGCACCACAGGTTTGGGTATCTTCAATTACAAAAAAAGATACAGAGAGAATTCTTAATGTCTGCGATCGAGTATTAGCTATTTTCCCCGCAGAAGCCCGTCATTTTGAAGTCAAAATAGAAAAAAATCAAATTCAAAGTAAAAATAAATTTAAAAGTAAGAAGGTTACATGGGTGGGTCATCCTCTAGTAGATAGAATGCACACATTTCCAACTCGAGAAGATGCACGAATAAAATTGGGGATGAAGAATGATGTGACTAATATTGCCTTGTTACCTGCCTCTCGTCGTCAAGAAATTAAATATTTATTACCAGTAATATTTCAAGCAGCACGTCAAATCCAGGATAAAACACCCGATACCCATTTTTGGATCCCTCTATCTTTGGAAAGATACCGACAAGATATAGAACAAGGAATACAAGAGTATGGACTTCAAGCCACCATTATTTCCGATCGCAAAAAAGAAGTATTAGCTGCAGTTGATTTAGCAATTACTAAATGTGGAACAGTCAACCTAGAACTGGGATTATTGAATGTTCCTCAGGTTGTAGTGTATCGCCTAAGCCCAATCACTTATTGGATCGCCAAGAAAATTCTCAAAGTCACTTTTTTATTTGCTTCCCCAGTAAACTTGTTAGTGATGAAAGAAATTGTCCCAGAATTACTTCAAGAGCAAGCCACAGCGGACAATATCACTCAAGCTGCAATGGAATTTTTATTTAATCCCCAACGTTCTACTCAGTTAAAATCAAGCTATCAAAAAATGCGTCAATCTATGGGAGAAGAAGGAGTTTGCGATCGCGCTGCTCAAGAAATTTTGCAGATGGGGATTGGCGATTAGGAAAAGATATTTATTTGTTTTTAGGTAATGGGTAATGGGTAATGAGTAATGAGTAATAAGTAATGAGTAATGAGTAATTTGCTCTTCCCCATCCTCCCACACTCCCCACACTTCCCCCAAGTCCCCAATCACGTCCAAACCCGGAAAAAAGTTCCATCTTGCCAAACTTTTGCCGTTTTTTGCTCGATTGTTGCTAATTCCTTTGCATCAAGTTGTTTGAAGGCTCTCGCAACATTAGTATTTTCTTCTAATTGTTTGATATTCTCTGCTGCAATAATGCAACAATGAACCCCCGGTTGGGAAAGGCTATATCCCATAGCTTGCTCCATCCCATCTAATCCACCCGGTTTAAATAAACGACCATAAGCTGGTACTTTCATAGCAATTACACCAACATTTTTTTGCTGCGCTACTGGTAAAACTACTGGGAGAAAAGGACGTGGGTGGAATTTATCCGCAGCATTCACCGGAATTAAAGTAGTATCGAAAGAATAACGACGCAAACCTTCAGCAATGACATCAGGTTCATGGTGTCCCGTAATTCCAGTAAATCGAATAATTTTTTGCTCTTTTGCTTCTTCCATGGCTTTAGCTGCACCAGATGCAGAAAATATGGTTTCGAGATCTTCTGCAAAAGAAACATGGTGCATTTGCCACAAATCGAGATAATCAGTTTTGAGACGCTTCAAACTTCTTTCTAACTCTCGCCATGCTCCATCGCGATCGCGCTTGTCCGTTTTACTTGCCAAAAATAAACTAGAACGCTGGGATGGTAATACCTTACCCAAATAATCCTCAGAAGGACCATAACTAGCTGCAGTATCAAAATAACGGATACCCAACTGCAAAGAACGTTCGATCAGTGCGATCGCTTCCTTTTCTTGTCCTTTATGGGATAGTGGCGTTTGTCCTGCACCACCCAAACCAAAAATCGGTACTTTAACTCCTGTCTTTCCTAAAACTTTCTCCGGGATGATTTTAGGTGGCGCTGCATTAGTGCTGGAGTTTTCTTGTAAAGTTTTACATCCAACAACACCGCTAGCTACGGCAACAGATGCGATTAAAAAATTTCGCCTTGTGCTTTTGCTTGCCATACTCGACTTTGCTGAAACAACTTAATTAGTTGTATGTTAACGAGAATATGATAAAAATGCTGAAGTTGTTAAATTTTGTCAAGCTTAAATTTTGCCAACTATTTTGCCAACTATTAATAATTGATTAATAGTATCTTACGGGTTGTATGAAATAAGTTTTATTTATTTTGATTTTAAGATTTACAACTCGATAGCTGCGCCCATGTCCCTAAGACTAATAACAACATCCAAAGCCTTATAAATCAAATTTTCATAATATTTAATATATTAAATACAATATTACCTATATAACGATGCAGCAATATAAAATATATCTATAGATATATCGTCAAAGCCTTGCAGTACGAATCAGTTGAACTTAATTTCTTGTCAATTCAATTTTGTACAGAAAAATATACAAACCAAAATTAAATATAGCTAATAGCAAGTAACAAGCTATGCTTGACTAGGATATTTGAAGGTGATAAAGGGGATAAATAATAATTATTAATAAAGTTTTAGCAATATTTAGCATTTCATTTAACTGTCATTGAACAAGTTCCAAAATAATGTTAATAAATCACATCCAATGCTACCGCTACAGTGTAAAAATAGAGGGAGATTTTGTTTGATAGCAATGCCTCCTGCTCCTAGATATACCCAAGAACCCTGGAGAGAAACATTCAGCGAAATTATTGACGTGCGTTCTCCAAGTGAATTTGCCGAGGACCATGTCCCTGGTGCAATTAACCTACCTGTATTAAATGATGAAGAACGTGCCGAAGTTGGAACAGTTTACAAGCAAGTTTCTCCTTTCTGTGCGAGGAAGATTGGTGCAGCCCTAGTATCCAAAAATATTTCTCAGCACCTCAGAGGACACTTTGCGACAAAAGGAAAAGATTACAGCCCTCTCGTGTACTGCTGGCGAGGTGGACAACGTTCGGCTAGTATGGCGACCGTACTATCACAAATTGGTTGGCGGATTACTTTACTAGAAGGTGGTTACAAAACCTATCGTGCTTATGTACGCCAACAATTAGCCGTTTTACCAACAAAATTTACCTATAAAGTATTATCTGGCTTAACCGGCAGTGGAAAGACTTACATTTTGCAAAAAATGCGCCAACATGGCGTGCAAATTTTAGATTTGGAGGATATTGCGAAGCATCGCGGTTCACTTTTGGGTCAACAATGGAAAGGGAAACCTACACCGCAACCTTCACAAAAATTTTTTGAATCTTTACTACTTGAAAAACTACTTACTTTAGATCCCCGTGAAGATGTATGGATAGAATCAGAAAGTAATAAAATTGGTAAAATTTATTTACCCCTGTCTTTATGGGGAGAAATGAAAAAAGCTAGTTGTGTAGAAATTCAATTACCAATTAAAGCTAGAGTCCAATTTTTATTACAAGAATATCCTCATTTCATGGACCGTCCCGATTTATTGAAGGTTAAGCTAGAAAAGTTAAAGAATCGCCATGGTTGGGAAAAAGTAAGTCAGTGGAACCAAATGATTGACTTTGGTGAATGGGAAAAGTTTGTCGAAGATATCTTGTTTTGTCATTACGACTCTACCTATAAAAAATCGATGCAACATAAATTTTCTCGAGTGGAAAAAGTATTATCTATGTCAGATTTATCTGATAGTAGTATTGAAAATCTCTTGGATTATTTAGTTCCAAAATATGCTTCTATGACCTAGAAGCATATATTTTACTTGTTTTTGGTTTAATATAGTTTTTTAGCGAATATGTCCTGCACCCGCAGGCTTTTTTCATTTTTGATTATTCAAGAATTACGCAAGACCTAAATCTGTTATTCCACGTCAATAAAATAAAATAAAATCAATATATCATCCAATACAATACTTTGTAGAGACGGGTTCATTGTTAGCAAAGCTTGTCTGTAGGACACAGATTATCTCAATTTTAACCCAGAGATAGCGCTGAATATTGTTGGCGAACAAATTTTTTATCTGAATCGTATTAGCATTTCATTTATATATAATACACGAAATTTACAGTCTGTAATACAATTATTTGACATTTTTGGCTCATACAATTGGGAGCATCTCAATTTTTAGAATTCACTGAAATTTAGGTTGTCATTGCGAATGAAGCGTAGCGGAATGAAGCAATCGCAAAGTCAAGATGCTGCGATTGCTTCCCTCCATTACATTACGCTCGCAATGACAAAACATATTTTTTAAAACTTGAGATGCTCCCCATACAATTAATCTAGCTGCACATCAATTTAAATGTTTGAGTTACTCTGAAATGCTGTAAGACACCAGTTACTTGTTGGGGAGCAAGCGTTCACAAAAAAAGTAGCATACAAATCTAGCGTCAAGATGCTTTTATACATACTTCAATATTGATTTAAGTACTCAGACAATATCAAAAAGTATTAAATAAGAATCTAATTATAGCATTTACAAAGACATTTACTGTAACAGCAAGTCATATATTACACATACTCAAAGTAACAACAAAGCTTTTAAGATTTGTGCTTGATTTGCATGGGATTTTTTGATGGCAACTTTTAATGTCTGGCTTGGATGATTTTCCTAGTCAAGCATTGAGAGTATCGCCATCATGTTTGAAACTCATGAAGAGTGTCTGGTGTGCCTGGAAGAAATTCGCTGGGATGGTACACCAACATGTCCATACTGCGGTTCCGTCAAAGCGACAAAATATAAAAAAAAACACAGATACCGTTGTAATAGTTGCTTTACTTCGTATAGTGTTACTGTTGGGACTCTATTTCATAAAACTCATGTAGATTTACGCAAGTGGTTCCGGGCAATCTTACTGCTTCGCAAACTAAATCCCGATATTAGTATTCGCAAGCTTGCTCAAGAAATTCAGGTCAACCGAGCAACCGCATCTCAAATGGTCAATCGCATTGTAACTGCATCCCCAGAACAAGCAGAGATTTTGAGAAAAATTGTTCGTGAAATTGAGAAACGAAGTTAAGAGAAGTGAAGTGAAGTTAAGGTGTATCTGTTATGCCTCAAAACAATGATACTGATACAAAAGCTAAAACAGGGAATAATACAGAGCGTCAGGCAGGGAATGATAAAAAATCT
Organism: Mastigocoleus sp. MO_188.B34; assembly: GCF_030065675.1. Lineage (GTDB taxonomy): Bacteria > Cyanobacteriota > Cyanobacteriia > Cyanobacteriales > Nostocaceae > Mastigocoleus. Next base: position 24,641 of record NZ_JASJDK010000058.1, read on the forward strand.
AAAAATTGGCAAGAAGCACTCAAAGTTTCAATGTCTCTGTTCATTCCGGCTTTTGTGCTGATGATATTAAGTTTCTTTATGTTTAACCCTGCTTTAGTAAGCCTATTCACAGGTTTAAGAGCAAAGCAAGTAGAAACAGAGGTAAAAAATTTAATCGATGAGGAAATCAAAAAACAGCTACAGCAGGAGGCTAAAAATCAAATCTCTCAGGAACGAACTAAGATATTAGGTGAGCAGCAAGCACTTCTTAAGCTCGAGCAAGAATCTTCTTTGGGGAAAACCTACATCAGCCAAGAAATTAGTAAACAGGCTGAAGAACAAGCAAAGAAAGTTGCTAAGGACGAAATTAGTCAAGCAAAGGGAGATTTATATGGTCAGATGACCTTTCCCGTAATATTTGCGATCGCTTCTATTTTTGCCGCATTTGCAGTGAAGGATATTCTGACAGAAGTATTAAAAGAAGAGGAGAGAAAAAAAGTTAAAGGCGATATCGAGAAGGAACTTAAAGAACTGATAGGTGTTGGTAAATATGAAGATAAGCAAGGAACATTAAAAAAGAAATTGGAAGAATCGCTAAAAACGAAAAGTAATGAGACTTATGACAAGCTTAAACTTTATCTGGATCAAGAACTAGAAGAAATTAATGAATGCACTACTTCGCTTCAGTCTTATACCCATTGGTTGGAATATCAGTTATTAGAAAGTGATATGAACCGAGTTATTAATTCATCACCCAAATCAATAGATCTAATTGAAAATATTTTCAAAAGACAAAATACTGTTTTGAGTGAAATTGGTGATAATTCTAAGTCAATAAAGTTATTGAAGGAGGGTAATCGAAAAGTCTTGGTCTTGTTGCATCCCAAAGAAAAACAAATGAATATTAGCGATAGTTCCGACGAGAATCAAAACGATTGGGATGCTTTTAAAACAGAGCTTTTCAACATACAACTTAATCTATTGTTAATAACACTCAAAAAGCTATCGCAAAGCGAGGATAAACCTGGAGATCCTTCAATCACTCAATTAATCGAAGACATAGAAGAATTTATCAACACAGATTTCGGTGCACAAGCTAGAAAAGGGAAACAAATATTTAGCAAAATTACATCACAAATGAATCAGAATATCGAACGACCTTCTGAAAAAAAAGATGTTTAACTCAATACCTTTGCCAAAATAAGAGCCTAGAAAAATTTTGCCATTTTACCAAAATTACCCGTATATGAGCGTTTCACTTACAAGATGGTTTGAACTCTTAAACCCTTTATACTGTAGGCAATCCGTTAAAAATAACCTTGCGCAAAACCTTAAAGGAATTTTTAGGGCTTATTATTTTTGCCAAGCATCAGAGAAACGGGAGTTTCAGTAGATAGAAAAGTTTTCCAGAACCCTTGTCAGACTTTCATTTGAGGAAGGGGAACAGGATTTACTGGAATCGTCTCGGAATCTACTTTTTAAGGAACGGTTCTTGTCGGTGGGTTAAAAGTGTAGTACAAACAATCATGGTGTCAGCCCAAAAACGTTGACTGGAACCCTTATTCTTTCGTCAACCGACAAAAGTTTTTCATTTACTGAAACTGCAGATTGATTGACAAATCAAGGTTTTTTTAAAGTATCACTGATTGCTTTGCATACTTCATAACCGACTTTATAGTAAATACTGTCTTCTATTTTGTTAGTATTTTTTGCTTTTTTATATTGATTATATTGATTTAAAAACCATTTTGCTTGTTCATCAAAATATGTTGCTTGTGTTTTAATTGATGTTTCATCGTCAGGGAAAAATTTCTTAAAATTCTGTTTAATATTGGGAACATATTTTGTGTCAATTATTTCTAGACAATCTCTTGCTATCTTATGAAGAATCAAGATTTCGTCACGTAGAAATTCCAGTTCCTGTTCAAGAGATTTAAGAGGATCTTCAGCAGTCCACTTAATAGAGCTAAGTCTTGATGTAATTTTTTTATGTCCTTGAGTAAGAATATTTTTATTGTGAGCCAGTTTTTCTTTGATAACCTCGACACCCCAATTAATAATGGGACGGTCTTCTTCAGGAACTTTCTCTCTTAGGCTTCTTAGTTTATCTAGAAGTGTAGTCATTTAAACCTCCGCCATAGCTTTTAGGCAAATAAGCCATTGTTGGATTGTTTTCTTAACAATCTCTTCCAGAAGAATACTTACAACTAGATTAAAAAGCTGTACCGCTAACTATGCCAATTTAATAGTTTTTTTGTACTATATATTTATTAAAATCCTGAAAAAACAAAATAGGCTGACAATCTTGTGATTTGTACAGCCTTTATTCAAATTATTTAGTGTGGGTATCTTGGTCGCGTTCGAGATGCAAAATTAAATGCAGAACATCTTATTACTCATTCATTTATTGTGTTTTTTGTTGAGATAAAAATATAGGCGTGATGATCAGTATAAATTTCCTACTTTTCCAAAAGCTCACAGTTTAGCTACAAAGAACTCAAAAACAGTTTGTTATATGTGTGCGAATTTGACTATTTCTTAGGTAACTTGTTGGGAGAAATATTAATAAAAGGTAAAGTTCCTTCACCACTCATCACTGTGGGGAATCTTCCATCCCATTTTTCAATCGCTTGTTTTTGCAATAATTCTGGTGTAATGGTTTGTCTTTGCAATCTTTGTGCTTCTGCTTGTCCTTTTGCGCGGTTAATTTCTGCTTGTGCTTCTTGGGTTGCTTTTTTAGCGATAAATTCAGCTTGCTTCGCTTCTTGTTCTGATATTTGTTTAGCCTCAATTGCTTTACTGAATTCTGGTGAGAATGAAAAATCTACTAAAGAAACGTCATTGACAATTACACCATAGTCAACAAGACGATTTTTGAGACTAGTATCGATCTCTGCTTTGAGTTCCGTTCTTTTAGTAATAATTTCTTCTGCTGTTTTTTTTGCAGTTGCAGCTTTGAGTACTTCCGAAACAGCAGGTGTCATAATTCCATCAACGATGTCTTTTTCTTCCCCGATTTGTTGATAAACGCGGTTAACTTTTTTGGGATCGATGCGCCAGTTAACGGCAATTTCTGTTGTTACTTTTTGGAGATCTTTGGAGGCTGCATCAGCTTTAAAGGTGTCTTTATTAACGCGAATATTTAAAGTCTTCACTGATGTAACTACGGGTATAACTGTGTGAATACCTTCGCCTAAAACCCTTTCTTGAACTTTCCCAAAGACCATTACCACACCTCTTTGTCCTGCGTTAACTACAGTAAAAGGACGGAGTATAAATGCTAGAAATAACAAAATAAAACCACCAGTAACATATAAGTAAAATTTAAAATTGGGGTTAGCGCTTCTTACGGAACTACGCATATATTAAACTCCTATATGTTTGCTAGCTATCTGCAGTGGATGGCAAATTAGTGATGAAAAACAACAATCTCAAAGTCAAGTATAAAAACTATTTAATTCCCATTAATTTCCAGCTTATTTCTACCAATTTATGAATTTTGTCAACGGTAGCTTGACGGGAATAAAGCAAAATATACTAAATAGTGAAAAATTATCCTTGCCTTCATCAATTGTCATATCACGTCGTCACTTGATCCTATTGCCACTGATAATAATCAGTCAGAGTGAATTTTCTTTATATCATTTCACCTGATTATCAATAGATACATATTGAAAGCCAATTATTTCGGAAATCTGACAAACTAAATCTAAAAAACTAAATCTAAAAGACTGAATCTAAAAAATAATATTAAATATGAAGATTTATAAACGACATAGCTGGAATCTCAGTTTAGACGAAGCAGTTGCAATTCAAGAAAAGTTACAACCAGAGGTAATTACACAAGACCAATTTAAGGAACCCATTAAATATGTAGCCGGTGTAGATATGGGGTTTGAGGATGATGGGAGAATTAGTCGTGCAGCGGTAGCAGTTCTCAGCTTTCCTGATTTAGAAGTACGGGATACTAGCATTGTCAGACGTCCAACAAGTTTTCCTTATATTCCTGGTTTCCTCTCATTTCGTGAAATTCCAGCTTTACTAGATGCTCTAGAAAAAATTACAATTACTCCAGACATCATATTTTGTGATGGTCAGGGAATTGCCCACCCTCGCAGGTTTGGCATTGCTTGTCATTTAGGCTTGTTTGTCGACTTACCCACGGTTGGTGTGGCAAAATCCTTATTTGTTGGTAAGCACGAAGAGTTACCTCAAACCCGTGGTAGTTGGCAAGCACTTATTTACGAAACTGAAACAGTGGGTGCTGCTCTCAGAACTCGCGACGGAGTAAAACCTGTGTATGTTTCCAGTGGTCACCGCATCAGCTTGACAACTGCAATTGATTATGTATTGCGTTGTACACCACAATATCGACTACCGGAAACTACCCGTGTTGCGGATAGATTAGCTTCCTCAACCAAAGATTAAGATTTTTATCGGAATATCTTTGCTGTTTCTTGAAAATCCTTGCTTCCTTTTATATTTTCATGTTAGGAATCGCACAAGGAATTATTGAAGTTAGATCGTGAGTCAATTTAGATAGTGAGTCGATATGTAGGAACTATGAATTCACTAACTTTACAGTGGTATGATGCAGAACAACTTAAAGTTCAAGTTCAAAAAATTGAGATTCCAGAATTCTCAACTCCAGAAGTTCAAGCTCAAGAATTTCAAGCTCAAGAATTTCAAGCCCAAAAAAGGTACAACCAACAATCCAGTAAAAATCCTGCAACATACCGTATAGGTAGAGATCCTTCCCGTTGCGACCTTGTATTAGGAAATCCCACGGTTTCTGGTTTGCACGTGGAAATCTTTTTCGATTCTCAACAGCAAGGGTTTTTTATCCAAAATTTACGACAATCCAACCCACCTTTGGTAGATGGCAAACAATTATTGGATAATGTATTACCCTTGTTTGAAGGTAGCACTATTTATTTGGGACAACAGGAATTAAAGGTTGCTGAAATTTCTATTACTAAGGTTAATACCATACCTCCAACAGTATTAGCCCCACCACCAGTTCCCAATTCTCGACCAATAATTCCCCAACAACAATCTCAACCTAACAAACAACCCACAACACAACATCATCATAACCACTCCTCAAATGGACAGCACCAAAATGGACAATCCTCGAATGGACAACCTATGTATGGGCTGCAATGTCCCAAATGTAATAGAGTGTCCTCCCTAGAACATCTACAAGTTGGTTGTCCTTGGTGTGGTACATCTTTAGCTGCTGCACTTAGTGTTTTAGTCGCACCCAGTGAAGAATAAAAGTTGGCACTTAGGGATTTGAGGTAGAGAAATTTGCTCACAGTCTGGATATTATTACCGTATTAAATACTTTTTCATATAATCAGTAACTTATTTATCAATCGCCAATTTCTATATGGCGCTAACATGCCAAAAAATAAATATACTACGCTTGCGCCGAATGCTAATCTCGATCCCCAATAATAAATGACTAATAATTTACCAATTCAATTAAATTGGAAAGATCCTATTACAGGGGAAACTCGCGATCCCCGATTAACTCCACCGATTGCTTTTGGCAGAGAATTTGTCCGGATGCCGCCCGAATATCAGGGACAAAGAGTTACTCGGATGTTACTCAATCATGATGAAGTATCTCGCTTTCATGCTTTACTTGAATGGCAACATAACCAACTAGTGGTAAATGACCAAGGTAGTGTGAATGGAATTTATGTTAACGGTGAACAACTGCAGCATAGTGTTATTAACAGTGGCGATACGCTACAAATTGGTCCATATATCATAACTGTTACTTATACTATTGCAGCAACAGAAACAAGTGGTGCACCTCAAGCAAATAATACCCCACAAGTAAGTATTACCCCACAAGTAAATCGTCGTGGTAATTCTACAATTCAATTTAATCCCACTACCAATCTTCCAGATCCCAGCATACCCCAACCCCAACAAGTAACACCTTTGGGAAGTAGTTTTCCACCTCCCATTTTTCAAGAGCAATTAGTTGCGGTTCAAGGAATTCATGCTACTGGTTTGCCAGTTGACGAATGTGAATATTTAACCGTAGGTGCGGGTTTAGGAAGTTTTATTTATGTAGATCTATTAAGACTAGGTGGAGTCAAAACGGAA
>NZ_JASJDK010000191.1 GCF_030065675.1 Mastigocoleus sp. MO_188.B34
CTACATGACAAAACAAAGCATCTAAACTGAACATAGGACAGGCTGCTGATTTGATGTTATTCTCAGCTTACTACCTGTCCTTTTTCTTATCCCGAACTCAGGTTAATTGGCAATTGGTAATGGGTAATGGGTAATGGGTAATGAGTTACTGATAACTGTTAACTGTAGCGCCCGTAAGGGCGTGGCGTTAGCCATAAACTCTTAACTGTCCCGAAAGCTAGCCATTTTAGTAATCAGATGGTCGAAATAAGGACTCAAAACTTCTGCTAAATCTGTGTCACATCGTTTTAGACTAGCAGTCTTAATACCTTCTAAACCAACAACCATTGCATCTAAAGGTACTTGTAATTCTTCATATAGTAACTTCATATAGTGAAGCCCAGTAGAACTCGTATATTCTGAGTGTCCCCCAGCAATTCCGTAGGAAATACAACGCAAAAAATGCCAAAAATCTCGCCAGCAAGCAGCTGCTCGTTGTTGAGGATATAAACCTCCTCCGGGTTGGGTAATATCGGGGTAGGTAGTTAAAACTTGCTCCCTAGCTTCATCAACAATTTCAGTGACGCAATCGCGCAAAACTTTAACAAAAGGGATAAATTTTGAATTGTTTGGTGCAAGGGTTTCTATCTGCTGTAAATCTTCATCTGTCAAATAGCGACCTGCATCATCTGCTGCTTGAAAAATCTCAATTGCTGTTTTTGGATGGGTTTTTTCCCACTCAGCAAAGCTGACAATTCTCGCTTTGATAATTAATTCTTTTACTTTTTCTGTTAATTGGGTCATTTTTTACCTACTCCTATACATCTTTTTCTATAAGCTTTTAGCAAATTCAGACGCTAACCGTTGATTACCCAATCCCCAAATAAATCTTGCCTTAGGATCTTCTTATTTGTTTAATTTTGTAAAATAAAGTAAAAAATATGAGTTAAAAAATCTGCCCGGGTATATACATGGAACTCCAGGAAATCAAAGCAAATCTCAACAACTCCGATTTTTCTTATCGTCTCAAGGCTATTGATGCTCTTAACAGTTATCAATCGGAAATTGCTGTACCCTTACTCAAAACTAAACTCTATGATTCAGAATTTTTGGTTCGATCGCGCGTTGCGATGAGTTTAGCAAAAAAACAAACTTCAGAATCTTTTGCAGCTTTAATGGAAATGATGAAACTAGATGATACTCCCAACGTACGGGCTGAAGCTGCAAACTCCTTATCTTTATTTGGGAAAGTATCAATTCCCCACTTGGTAGCAACTTTTTATCAAGACGATCATTGGATAGTTCGTCGCAGTATCATAGCTGTATTAGTGGAAATGGAATGTCCCGAAGACTTATTTGATGTTTCCCTGGTAGCTCTTAAGGATGAAGACTTAACAGTACAGGAATCAGGAGTAGATGTATTGGGTGTGCTCGCAAATACTAATAAAAGTGCTGAAGCTTTAGCGAAATTACTAGAATTAGCCAACCATGAATTACAAAATATACGTCTGCGGGCTGCTTATGCGTTAAAAAGATTTGACGATCCTCAAGCAAAAGCAGCCTTAGAAAAACTTAGAAAAGACCCCGATCATCGGGTTGTCGGTGCAGCGTTAGAAAATCTTTTAGAGAAATAACTTAGGAAATTACAACTATCTAGAATTCTAATATATAGAATTTATTCGCTCTCTTGAATGTGGAAGTAATTTGAAGAAAAATCATATTAGATAACCTATACTGTGGGCTTTATGATTTATGGAAAATACTTCGTACTCAGAGAATCATAATTTCTTCCTAAATACTCAAGATGGTGATTTAGTTAGTAAATTTACCTTGGGTAATGGTGACGTACAGGAATTTTTACTTGGTAAAGGTAAATTCAATATATTAAATCGCAACAAACATAACAGTAAATTTTTCTTGAATTCATTACTTCTAGATAGTATTGAATCAATCTCATGTAAGTATTACAACCATCTGTATGGAGAAAATACTGCTAATGAATTGATTGCAGATCTCGAACTCAAAAATCATAAAAATAAAATTCAGTTGGTTGATGAAGATGGCGTCAGTGTATCTTTCAACGATAAAGATTTACTATCCGGAATAAATCAATTTTTTAACGATCGCCTGAACTCGGAACTGAATGAAATTTCCCCAAAATTTTCACTAGATGACCTAAATTTAGAAGATCTAGATTTAGAAGATCTGAATCAATTTGTCTTTCCGCATAAGCTCGATAAACCTTGGTTTATTCCCGAATGCACTACTAAATTCAGTCCCGATCCCTTATATAAGACCATTGGTAATTACAGTACAACTATCGCAGTAAATGGCGACCCAGCTGATATTTACTACCCTATTGTACCTAATATTGCCAAAAAAACCGTAGAATTCCCGGTAGCATTAATGTTACAGGGTGCATTAGTAGATAAATCTGATTACTCAAATTATGCGGCTCAAGTTGCAAGTTATGGATTTGTTGTTGTTGTCCCCAATGACGAAAGAAGTGTAGTAAATCCAGCAACAGGCGAAGCATTCACCGGACTCTTCGCCCAACAGCAGCAGGTCAACGATGTTCTCAATCAAATGGTCATAGAAGATAATAACCCCTCTTCTCCCATAGCAGATATTGTTGATACAGATAAATTAGGATTACTAGGTCATTCCTTTGGTGGTTCTGTCGGATTAGGCGCACTTCAAGACGATATTTGTTTACCAGGAATTTGTTCGGAAGACTATGTTCAGCCACCAGAATTAATGGCTGGTATATTTTATGGCACGAGCTTTAGAGATCCAATAACAAATGAATTTCTTCCAGTGAATAATGAGGATATTCCAACTGGATTGATTTTTGGTAACCGTGATAGTGTAATTCAACCTTCTTCAACTGAAGAAACCTACGATGAAATAATTAATCCGCCCAAAGCCTTAATTACAGTTGACGGAGCAAACCATTACGGTATAACTAACGAAGACAATCTTATTCGCGAGCCGAGTAGACCTACATTAGACCAGGAAATTGCTGTAGAAACAATTGCCCGTTGGAGTGGTTTATTTTTGCGTGCTCATTTACTAGGAGATAGTGGTGCTTTCGACTACGTTTACAATACGGGTGATACACTCGACCCAAATGTTGACGTAATCAGTCAAACCCAACCATTTCCTGAAACAAGTCAGATGTTAGCCATTTAGAAATTCCATATAAAATCTCCACACCCTTAGTCAACAAAAATCCTTGCGGCGTAAGTGCTCTGATTTCAGTAAATTTTAACAGGACTATCAAAAACCAGAAAATTTAAATGCGATCGCTAATAATCACAGATACAGCTTGGGAAAATTTAAATGCGATCGCCCAAAAAAATAACCTGAGTCGCAGTGATCTGTCTGCATCTAACATCCGTCAGGATGCGTCAAACCCACAGCTATTGCTAACTATGGTGAAGTTTTCATTGGGACTACCTTCTGCCTACGCTTGGACGCAGCAAGTTGTTCGCAGTAAGCGCGTTCTAACACGTAGTGCGTACAAACTTCTGCCTTTCCTGTTCCGAGAAGCTGGTGGGCGAATTGGAGAAACCGGGCATCGGCATAACAATCTATTGATCGTAGATATTTGTAAAGATTGGTGGCACTCAATACCTGAATACCTGTTCAGGTATTACTATTATTGTAGTAGAATGTAAAAGGAGTCAGTCCATGACTACCGTGACACAAATGAAATGTGCTTGTGAATCTTGTCTATGCATTGTTTCCCTTTCTGATGCTGTGATCAAAGATAGCAAAGCTTACTGCTCCCAAGACTGCGCCAACGGCCATCCTACTGGACAAGGTTGCGGACATAAGGGCTGCGGTTGCCATGCTTGAAGGAGAGTCAAGCTTTAGCTCATGCTAGACAATCCTCCTAACCAAGTGACCACAGATAATTTTAAGGATGAGGAAGAAATTTGTTGCCAACTTCCTCATCAAGCTCACTCTGGAGAGAAAATCCTCCCTCAACCTCAAACCCTGGCTGTTGAAAAGGCACAGAAAATATCGGAGTTTCTAGGCGTTTTAGCTGACACCAATCGCCTGCGAATTCTCGCCCTGCTAGCAACCCAGGAAATGTGCGTTGGAGATATAGCCACCGCCTTGAAGATGAATGAATCGGCAGTTTCCCATCAATTGAGAACCCTACGCGCTAACCGATTGGCCAGCTACCGCAAGCAGGGAAGGCATGTTTTTTACCGCCTGCAAGACGAACACGTCCTCAAATTTTACCAAGCCTTGGTTGAACATCTCGATGAAACAACCCCGTGAGGTGACTTCAATAATGAAGCCCTACATAAAATCCTGATTACTAGTCTTACTGCTCCCTTCTCAGAGCCCCTGCACCCTGTCCTCACCCAATTTGAAGCCCCGATTCCACGTTTTCACTCAAATGTTGCTCAATTCTAGATCAAAGCAATAAAAAAATTCCCGATTTACCCATATGGCTTACTGGGGATTTAATGTTTTGGTGTAGCCTTACTTTCCTTGGGAGGCTCGAAAAAATAACTTCCCAATAATTTTTCCTGCTCTGGGCTATTACTTAGCCTTCGCTATTCAAAACTTAGGAAATTAAACTTAGGAAATTATTTATGCGAGTGTCCTAATATTGAAGCATTGACTGCAACTTCTTTATGCAAACATCAAACTGCAAATACTTAAATACCGTATCTACTGTAAATCGATAGATCATAAATATGACTGGCAATCCAAGTAAAAATAATTACTCTTTAATCAAGACGGAGACGATGTGGAGGATTTGCTGTTACTCTTTGCTCCACCATGTTTGTGACCCTCAAAACAATAACACTCAAGCTATACTCACTGGGGGATCTCCTCTTTTAATGAATTCAATTTGGAGTTTAACTGCTTGAAATCACAGTTAATTAACTCCCTCTTTTACACTTGAGGAAATATCAGATTTTTAGATGAGTGTTACTATTGTTATTTAACGAGACAGATATTAGATAAAACAGACTGTTTGACCTCCTTAATTAAATTTGGTTAAACATGTAATCTCTGTCAGGGAAGTCTTTTAGACTTCAATTATTAATATATCACTTTTTATTTCAAGCGAGAGCAAATGATACATAATTTTACGCTGCGTCCTCAATTTTGAGACTCAAAAACTATTGCCCTATTGAGAGCAGGAAAAACAAATCTTCTACCTTAAAACCTAAATAATCGTTACGCAGCAGCGCGTCTTCCTTAACTCAAAAAACTGGCGGGTTATTTCCGCTCCTCAGTACTAGGGTGCTGAATCATATGCCAATGAACGTACTTTTAGGCACTTTTCTTTTTAAGATATCTCTTTAGAAGGTATCAATATATTCAATCAACCCACAGAGAAACAAACTGGAAATCTTTACCACTAAACAACCCTCGATCACTTAACTTTAAATCAGGAATTACCAGCAGCGCCATGAAAGAAAGGGTCATAAATGGTGCTAATAGCTGAGAACCCAATTTTTTTACCTCAGCATTTATTTGAGCATATTGTTTTGCCACCATATAACCATCTGCATCACTCATCAGTCCAGCTATAGGTAAAGCAAGCACTTGGATACTACTGTTTTCTACTACAGCAATACCTCCTTTAGCGTCAATTATCCCATTTACTGCTGTGCAAAGTTCCTCATCACTTGTACCAACAGCAACAATATTATGGGAATCATGAGCAACGCTAGAAGCTATAGCACCTCGTTTAAGTCCAAAATTTTGAATTAATCCTACAGCAGGATGTACATTTTTATAACGATTGACGACGGTAAGTTTGAGAACATCCCGTTCTAAGTCGGCTGTCACTTCACCATTTTGAATATGGGCTGGCAAAAGTTTTTCTTCTGTAATTAAGTTTTTATCAAAGGCTGCAATCACTCTGACTTTTGTACCTTTGGCAGGGATACAAAACTCTGTTGTGTGTTTTGTGGTAGCGCTAAAATTATTTATTATTGGCACTGGTAGAGATGATAGCAATGGTTTACCTGCCTTAGCAACTAAAATCCCCTTGCAATAGGTAGACAGCACCTCAAATTTTCTCAAATTTTTGACTGTAATCAAATCTGCAAAATCACCGACTTGTAATAGTCCCACATGGAGGTTGTAGTGTAAGACGGGATTGATACAAGCGATTTGCAATACTTTCATCACATCATGACCAAGTATAACTGCTCTTTGCACCAACTGATTAATGTGCCCATGCACCAAATCGTCAGGATGCTTGTCATCACTACAGAACATACATTGGCTGGGGTGAGAATCAATCAAACTGTGTAATGCATCGAAATTTTTTGCTGCTGAACCCTCACGAATAATAATCTTCATACCCACTGCAAGTTTATCTAGTGCTTCTACTAAGGTACTGCACTCATGGTCGGTAGTAATATTTGCACTAGCATAACTATAAACAGCCTCACCCTGGAGTCCTGGTGCATGTCCATCAACTGGATATCCTAATTCTTGAGCAATACGGATTTTTTCCATTACCTCTGTTGCACCAGCTAAAACCCCAGGAACATTCATTACTTCGCTAAGGTAAGAGATACCGTCCCGATCAAAAAGTTCACGAATTTCTTTGCTTGTAAGTTCAGCACCTGCAGTTTCAAACTGAGTTGCAGGAACGCAAGAAGGAGCACCAAAGGCAATTGTGAAGGGTGTTTTAACTGCATTAGCAACCATAAAACGCACACCTGAAAGTCCTAGAACATTAGCAATTTCGTGGGGGTCACAAACTGCTGCAACTGTACCATGCACTGTTGCCAAACGGGCGAATTCAGTTGGTACAACCATTGAACTCTCAATGTGAACGTGAGCATCAATAAAACCAGGAAGTATATATTGGTCATAGTGTTGCCCATATTCGGGTACTATAGCTTGAATATATCCATCATTAATGATTATAGTTCCCGGAAATATGGTTTTGTGGAGAATGTCTACAATGTTTCCAGAAATGCTGAAGTTTGCCATAATCCACCCTCCGGGAAAATCACAGGGAATGAAGAGGTTATCATCTGCTTTAAGTATAAAAAATACGTAGTTAATATAGTGAATTTGATAAGAATCTTTGAATTTCCCAATAAATTAAACATGAGCCTCTTTTACTCCTGTATAAATTTTTAGTTACTCATTCCTATGTGGCAATACAGTTCAGTTAAGACTTTTTTTAAACAAATAACACTGTAGAGACGCGACAGAGCCTGCGGCGTCGGCGTTAACCTCTGTCGCGTCTCTACAAAAGAAATTTAGGCTTATCTGAACCGTATTGTCCTATGTGGTGGATCGCATACCAATTAACATTAGGCACTTTTCTTGAAAGAAAATACCAGCAGTCAAATCAATATCTCTTTGACGCGCGGCATGAGCACGCAAACGCAGCTAGCGGCTTGCACGCATTCCTTACGGAATGAACGGCACGTAGCGTAGCTAGAGCCTGCGATGTCGGCGTGAAAGGCATCCTAACAGATGTGTTCGCTGTAAGCGCGTTCAAGGGGCACCAGAGGTGTTTGGCTACGCCGCGTCAACAAACGCTGTAAGCGCGTGCAAACACCGTAAGGTGCGTCTTTGCCTCTAGCGTACTGGATTGCACGTGTCTGACGACGTAAGCGCAGCTTTCTTGCTTTGCCGTCGCCGGATACGTTTTATCAAGTCCTCACAATTTCCCCAAATTTTTTGCTTAATTTGAGAATGCTCAATCCTAAGTTTTAACTAATGAGGCCATTTATACGGATGCAATCAGAACTATGAAATTCAGTGGACGAATCATCGTAATCATAATCATCGCTCTGATGATTTTACTTACCTCATTAGGGACTGTTGTTCGTCTAATTACGGATGCTTGGTGGTTTGATGCAACTGGCTTTAGCAATGTCTTCTGGACAAGAATAACCTGGCAAGTGCTAATTTGGTTAACCACACTCCTAGTCTATGGCTTGTTTTTATGGTTAAATTATCGTCTAGCGATGGGATTTACTCGCCGTCAGTCCTTTGAACTGCGATCAAATACAGTTTGGGCACCCTATACCAGGGCGATTCCTTATTTAGTTGGGGTGGGAATTATACTGATTGCACTTGTCGCTGCAACAACAAGTTTATCTGAATGGGAAACTGTTCTCAAGTTCTTGAATCAAACAAAGTTCGGTCGTTCCGATCCCATTTTTGGGCAAGATATTAGTTTCTACTTATTTCAACTGCCGTTTTATCAAACCCTCTGGGGTTGGGTGCAAGGACTGTTATTTTGGGCGCTGGGGATTGCAGTAATAATTTATGTCTTTAAAGGAGCAATTACCCTTAGGCAGGGCAGGGAGCCCTTGCTAACTGGTAAAATCAGAGCTCATCTAAGTACATTACTGGCAGCGATCGCCATCTTGGTGGCAATTAATTTTTGGCTGCAACGATACGAGTTGCTATATTCTACGAATGGGGTAGTATTTGGTGCAGGCTACACCGATACCCATGCTCAACTCCATGCCTACTGGTTTATGGGGTTTGCAGCCCTGGTACTGGCAGGATTATTTACAATCGGCATTTGGCGCAATGGCTTTGTGTTGCCACTCTATGGCATTGGACTTTATGTAATTGCTTTGATTGTTGTGAATGGAGCTTATCCCTGGTTTGTGCAGCAATTTATCGTCGCTCCTAACGAACTGGAGAAAGAAAGACCTTACATTGCCAACAATATTAAACTAACTCAGCAAGCTTATGATTTGGATCGGGTAATTAAGCAACAATTCCCGGCAACTAGTCAACTTAGTCGTGAAGACATAGCCCAGAACCAGTCTACAATTCGCAACATCCGCCTGTGGGACTATCGCCCGCTTTTGAGTACTTACCGTCAGATTCAAGAGATTCGGCTTTATTACCGTTTTCTGAATGTAGATATTGATCGCTACACTATCAACGGAAGCTATCGCCAAGTTATGCTTTCTCCTAGGGAATTGCAGACAGAACGACTTTCCTCAAAAGCACAGACTTGGGTGAATAAACGGCTCAAGTATACCCATGGATATGGACTGGTGATGAGTCCGGTGAATGTGGTGACTCCCCAGGGCTTACCCCAAATGTTTATTCAAAATATTCCCCCTCAATCATTGATCGACTTAAATGTAACAGAACCGGCAATTTACTACGGAGAAGGCACTGATAATTACATTTTTACTCATACAACCACAAAAGAATTTGACTATCCCCAAGGGGACACCAATGCCTTCACAATGTATGAGGGAAAAGGGGGAGTCCCTCTATCTTCCTTGTGGCGACGCTTAGTTTATGCCTATGACTTTGGCAGCATTAAGATCCTAATTTCTAATTACTTTACTAACGATTCCCGTGTCCACTATCGCCGCCAAATCCGCGCTCGTATCAGTGAGGTCGCTCCATTTTTGTTACTAGATAGCGACCCCTATATTACCGTAATTAATGGTCGGTTAAAGTGGATTGTTGATGCCTACACCGTTAGCAATCACTATCCCTACTCAGAACCAGTAGTTCGTAGCAATAATGGTAACGCCCTATCGCCTGTGGGCAGTTTGGCAGAGATTTTCCAAAACAAGGTCAACTACATACGCAATTCAGTCAAAGTAGTTGTTGATGCCTTTGATGGTACTATGAGATTCTTTGTAGTAGACCAAACCGATCCCATATTGGCAACTTACCGCAAGATTTTTCCTAGCCTATTTATTGCCAACAAATCCATTCCTCCAGCCATCAACAGCCATTTCCGCTATCCCCTCGACTTATTCAAAGTCCAAGCGCAGGTGTATTTGTCTTATCACATGAAAAATCCCGAGGTGTTCTACAACCGTGAGGATCTGTGGCGCTTCCCCATGGAGTTATATGAAAACAATCCCCAAATCATGGAGCCATACCACATCATCATGCGTTTACCGGATAGTAAACAAGAAGAATTTGTCTTGATTTTGCCATTTACTCCGGTCAACAAAGATAACATGATTGCCTGGATGGCTGCGCGATCAGATGGGCACAACTACGGCAATCTATTGCTATACGAATTCCCCAAACAACAACTGGTGTATGGTCCCAATCAAATTGAAGCTCGAATTAACCAAAATCCCTTGATTTCCCAGCAGCTTACTTTATGGAATCAACAAGGGTCGCGGGTGATTCGAGGCGATTTATTAGTGATTCCAATTGAGCAATCCTTGCTATACGTTGAACCTGTTTACTTGAGAGCAGAACAGGCACAACTGCCCGAATTGAAACGGGTAATTGTTGCCTATGGCGACCAAGTGGTGATGCAAGAAACCTTGGAGCAATCATTGGCAGCGATTTTTGCTGTTGCTCCTGCTCCAGATAAACCAGTGGCAGTTGAAACTCCCGTTACCCTACTAGTCTGTCAAGAAATAATTGAGGGATAAAGTCGTTTAAGTTTAATCCGCGCATCTGTGGTAGTAAACTGCCAATCAACTGTGCGATCGCGTTGATTTCTTTGTATTTCCCAAGCAGTAACTTCCTTGATTAAAT